>JALRGB010000329.1 GCA_023253575.1 Verrucomicrobiales bacterium | reverse complement strand
GTATGTCGTCGAAGGTCGGTCGATCGTAAGCACCTTCAACCTCAATGGACGCCGTACGGGACAAGTCCTTGATGAAGGCAGCGACTTGATCCCGGGAGCCATCGCCCCTACCGCCGAAGGTCGTCTCATGATCAGTGATCTAGGGCCGGCGCAACAAGTGTATTTTTACAACATGAGCGGGGTGCCCACCCGCGTTCGCACCCTGGGTGACGAGCTCGGTATCGACGGTCCACCCCGTCCCGGAGCTGCGGGTCCGCGACGGTTGGGCCGCATCACGGGGGTTGGCGCCGATGCGACCGGTGGGCTTTATGTGGCCATGAGCCCACCGCCGGGAGGATGCCTGATCCGGGCCTTCGAGCCGGACCGAAAATCTCTGCGCTGGCAGTGGCTTGGGCCCGCACTGTTCGGCGGCGCTGACTTTGATCCGCTCAGCAATCAGGCCGACATCATCACTGCCACCAGCCGTTATGATGTGGAGGTGACTCGCTTCCCGGATTTGTCATGGCAGTGGGCGGCTCACACCCTGAATCCGTTTCGTCATCCGCAGGATCCGCGTCTCGAGCTTCGTTCGCTACCCCGTTTCAGTACGACCATGGTCACGCTGGATCGCCAGCGATTTCAAGTGCGCGAGCGTCACGGGGCGTCTGTGCATTTGGAATGGTATCGCCATACGGGATCGACGGCAGCCCCGGTCGCCGTTCTCAGTGTTGGCCCTAGCCCTAGTCCTGACGCAGGCCGCTTGCCTGCTAGTCCGCCGACAGCGGGGGCATGGCTCTGGCGCGACCTGAATGGCGACAGCTTAATGACGGGGGAAGAAACGATCGCTGCCCCCGACGTCATCGCCTCTTGCCGGGCCAGTCATGTGGATGCGGCAGGTACGGTCTGGCTGGGCGGAGCGGACGGGCGGCTGCACCAGCTGCCGTGCCTCGGCATGGATGCGGACTTGCTTCCCCGCTATGATGTCGCGGGGCTGGTCAGCCGGCCTGCGCCGGTAGAAATAGACAACACGCGGGTTTTTGCGCATGATGCGGAGGCTGGGGCGTTTTATGCGGCTGATGGGGCGTTGGGCGCCAGCTCTCACGCGCCTGATGACGCCGCGCCGCGGGCGGGTCATAGGCTTTTTCGTTTTGACGGGTGGTTTCGCGATCAGGAAGCGGGCTCGCCGCGGTGGGCTACCACTGTGGCGGCTGGGTCTGGGGGCGGAGGGATAGCGGGAGTCTCGGTGGCGGGTGATCTTGTCTTTGTCCTGACCTCGCCGGAGGAGGCGGTCCACGTGTTGGACGCGCGATCCGGCGCTCTGGTCGGGGTGATTCCGGGCGACGGGCGGGGCCTCCTCCAAGGCGCGTCGGCTGTCCTCTCGATCCGCGCCCGCCGCGATCGCGACGGGAGTTACTTGATCCTCGTGCAAACCGCTGACCCCACCCGGTGCCTGATTCATCACTTGAACCATGCGGGGGCCGCGGCGGATCCGGCCCCGCGTTAATGGGGTTCGACGGCACTCAGCTGTCCAAAAACTCGCGCCAACTGATCCGCAGCCGAGTTTGTGCTCGAAAATGCAGGGTTTTGAACGGGTGCGGCAGGCATTCGGAATTATCACTCGCGATCTTTAACGCCGATCAAGGACGGAGGTTGCGCGCTCCGCAGGCGGAACGAGAGTGAATCTTTATTTCCTTGGCCACTGAACCCACATCATCGGAGCCTTTCACTCCCGCCGCCGCCCTGTCTACAGCGGATGGAGGTGCCTGTCTGCGCGTCGGACCGGGCCAGTGGGTCGTCGCCTGTGGACCGTTTCGACCGGCGGCCAGCGTGGCTCCGGGGGAGCTGGCCTTTTACCGCAATGACTTTGCCCTGACGGTGGCAGAGCCGTGGTTTATCCCGGCGGCGTCTTGGGAGCTGGCGGCGCCCCCGGCGGCGCTAGGGGAGCCAGCAACACCAGCGAGCGATCTCGTCATTGGCTGGGAGCCGCTGGCGCGCGATGGATTTGCTGGGGAACTGGAGACCGTGCTCGCCGGGCTGGGGCAGGGCCGCTGGACCAAGGCCGTGCTGGCTGTCCCTGAAATTGGCCGTTTGATCAGTGGCGATGCCGCTACCCTCGCCCGGCGCGCTCTGCACCACCGCGAAGCCAGTGTTTGTTGGCCCTACGCTTTTAGTGACCGCCTCGGCCGCGGCTGCGCTGGCATGACACCGGAAACACTTTTCACCCTGCGCGGTGAGACTCTGCAAACAATGGCCCTCGCCGGTACCGCCCGCACCGCTGAACAAGCAGACTTCGAAAACGATGCTAAACAAATTCGCGAACACGAAATCGTGGCCGATTCGTTGCGTCGGCGTCTGGCCGCCTGGGGCCGCGTCCGCAGTGGCCCGCGCGAAGTGCTGAACATCGGTGGACTCATCCACTTTATCACCCGCTTTGACGTCAGCCTCGGCCGGACCGTGGATCCCCATGAACTCGTCAAGGCGCTGCATCCAACACCCGCCATGGGTATCCTCCCGCGATCAGAGGAAAACCTCGCCGCCCTGCACGCCTGGCGACAGCAGCTCAGCGTGCCCTGTACGTTTGGGGCTCCGCTCGGAGTCCAGTGGAGCGGTGGTATGCAAATGGTGGTCACTATCCGCGGGCTTTGGTGGGATCAGGATGCCATCAGCTTGCCCGCCGGATGCGGCATTGTCGATGGTAGTGAACTGGAACAGGAATGGCGTGAGCTCGGGTTGAAACGCCGGTGGGTGAAACAAGCCTTCGGCCTAGACGAATGATCACCACCGCGCCCACACCCGCCCCAGACGGTCTGGACGGAACGGCGCCACCGCCGCCACCGGTGCCGCCACCGCAGGGGACTAGTGTGCCCCTAGCCCGCGCTGTGGTGGCCACGCTCATGCGTCAGGGCGTGTCTGAGGTGATTGTCTGTGCTGGGGCCCGCAACGCGGTGCTGGTGGCGGTGCTGGCGCGTTCGCCTGGGCTGCGGGTGTGGAGTTTTCCTGAGGAGCGCAGTGCTGCCTTTTTCGCTCTTGGGCGCACGTTGGCTTTGGCGGCTCCGGTGGCGGTTGTGACCACGTCGGGCACGGCGGTGGCCGAGCTGTTGCCGGCGGTCATGGAGGCGTACTATCAAGGGTTGCCTTTGGTGTTAGTGACGGCTGACCGTCCCCGGGTTTATCGTGGCACGGGGGCGCCGCAGGCGGTGGAGCAGCCGGGGATTTTCACGACTTATGCGGCTTTATGTGGCGATGTGGCCACGCTCGAGGAGTTGGTTGATTTTGAACGGGTTTTGGCTGGATGGGATCACGGTTGTCCGGTGCAATTAAATGTGTGTTTGGAAGAACCTACGGCTTCTGATTTGGCGGGGGCGACCGGTGTGAGTGGCATTGCGGCGGTGGCGCGCCCGGCGCGAGCGGTGGCTGATTCGCAGCCGGTGCTGGCCTTTCTGGCCGACCGGTCCGCTGGTCCGCTGCTGGCAGTGGTGGCGGCCCTGCCGGCGAGCGAGCGCGACGGAGTCAGTCGCTTCCTCCAGCGTCTCGGGTGTCCGGTTTTTGCTGAGGCCACCAGCGGGTTGCGCGAATGCCCGGAACTCGCTCGCCAGCTGATCTACGGAGGTGAAGCGGCGTTGGCCCGGCAGCGGGCGGGTCGCGTGCTGCGGCTGGGAGGTGTTCCCTCTGTGCGCTGGTGGAGGGATTTAGAAAAGAAGCCTGCGATTCGCGTATTATCGCTGACATCCACGGGTTTCTCTGGTCTGGCCCGTCTCTCTTCGGTCAGTGGGTTCCCTCGGTGGGATGGGCTGGTGGCGTCAATGGACGGCGGGCCGTCACTCTCCGGGTTGAAAGCGGCGGGGGAGAATTCGGAGGCGGTTCGAGTGGAACCGGAAGCAGCGGCGAACGCGCAGACGGCGGCCTTGATGCTGCATCCTGGTAGCGAACCGGCCTTAATCCATGCCTTGTCCAGCAGGCTGCCGCATGGCGCTTTGGTTTTTCTGGGCAACAGCCTGCCCATCCGCGAATGGAATTCGTTTGCCACGACGTGGCCGCGCGGGTTGCGCTGTTATGCCAACCGTGGAGCCAACGGCATTGACGGCTGCCTTTCCACTTTTCTGGGGCTGAGTGCGGATGAGCCGGAGAGCTGGGCCGTCATCGGCGACCTGACCGCCCTTTACGATTTGGCTGCTTTGTGGATCACACCGTCTCTTGCCCCGGGGCGACGCCGGATCGTCGTTATTAACAATGGGGGCGGCCGGATTTTTTCCCGGGTCGCTGCCACGCGGGATCTGCCGCCGGAGCAGCGCCAGCTAATGGAAAACCCGCACGCGCTCAATTTTCAGGGATGGGCCGGGATGTTTGGCTGGGCCTACGCTCGAGTGACGGCCGCGGATGATTGGACGGTCGCGCTCGCCCTCAAGGCGACTCATGCCATCATCGAGGTCGTCCCCGATGATGCGGCCACCGCAGCCTTCTGGTGTGCGCTCTCGTCCATGCCTCCGGCGGAGGGAGGCGCCGCCGCCCCCCAGTCGTAAGCACCGCTTTCTTGCCTCCACCCTTATGCACACTTTTTTCACTTTATGATCTGGGCACTTCACGGGATGGTTGGCGAACCGGCGGACTGGAATTTTCTTAAATCCACCATGCCAGACATGCGCACACCGCTGCTTTGGTCGGAGGTCGACCGCTTTACGCCATGGGCCTTTCAATTTGCCAAAAAAGTGCGTGAAGAAGACCCTCGACCGGTGTTGATGGGGTATTCTATGGGCGGCCGTCTGGCGCTGCATGCGCTGTTGGCTGCGCCCCGGCTCTTTCGTGCGGCGATCATTGTTTCCGCTCATACGGGCCTCGCGGACCGCGAAATGCGCCAGCGCCGGTGGCGGCAGGACGACGAGTGGGCGAAAAAACTGCGTTCGCTTCCGTGGGAGACGTTTTTGCGCATCTGGAACGATCAGGCGGTCTTTGATGGTTCGGCGGCTCCGGGCGAGCGTCTCACGACGTTTCGATGGCGTCAGGGCATCATCCGATCTTTTGATTGCTGGGGTCTGAGCCGGCAAGAAGACTTATTGCCCAAGATCAGCGGGCTGCAGATGCCGGTATTATGGATCTCGGGCGAGCACGACCCCGTTTATAGTGAACTGGGCCGGGAAGCGGTGGCGTGTTTGCCTCAGGCCCGCCATGTCGTCATCCCTTCGGCCGGTCACCGCGTACCATGGGAGGCACAAGAGGCCTTTACCGCGGCGGTGACGGCATTTCTTTCCTCAGAAAACCTGCTTACCTGATCCCACCATGTGGCACAACGTCCAGAACTTCACCGACATCACCTATCACAAATCCGAAGATGGCATTGCCAAAATCACGATCAACCGGCCCGAAGTGCGCAATGCCTTCAGCCCGCTGACCGTGCAGGAATTGCTGGTGGCTTTTGACCTCGCTCACGAAGACCCCGCCATCG
>JALRGB010000300.1 GCA_023253575.1 Verrucomicrobiales bacterium | reverse complement strand
CGGTCGCCCAAGCCGCGGATTACCACCGGCGGCCGGGCGAGCCGACGGCCGCGGCCCGCTTCGGGAGCGTCGTCGTGGCGCCGGGCGCTCTGGAGTGTGGTGATCGGACTGGTACTGGGAGGGATATCTTTTGGTCTCTGGTGGTGGCGTCGACCGGATTTACTGCCGCCGCCGCTTCGGGACGAACGCCCGTTGATTGTGATCGATGCGGGCCATGGCGGCGTCGATGGAGGGACGCAGGGGTTTGGCGTCTTAGAAAAAGACATTGCCTTGAGCACGGCCGTTCGGACCGCCCGCGAGCTCCGCCAGCGCGGGCTGCGCGCCACCCTGACCCGCACCACCGACACAGCCATCCCCCTAGAAGATCGGGCCCGCATGGTCAACAACTTGGGCGCGGCCGCCCTCGTCTCGGTTCACTTTAATTTCACTACCGCATCGCCCCTCGTGCGGGGCGTGGAAACATTTTACTCCGACCCCAAGGAATTGTCGGCCCAGCGCGCCGTGGCCAACCAGCTGGGCGTTCCTTCGGATGACCCCGCCGTCGGCGCCGCCAGCACCGCACTGGCCGACGCCATCCGCACCGCCGTCTGCACCCAAGCCCGCACCGCCGATCGAGGCACCCGCAACCGCCCAGACCTCGCCGTCACCCGCCGTAGCCACTGCCCCGCCGTGCTGGTCGAATGCGCCTACCTCTCCAACCCGGACGACGCCGCCCGCGCCGCCACTCCCGCATGGCAGGCGTCCCTCGCCCAAGGCATCACCAACGGCATCATGCAGTGGAGCCACTCTCTCCCATTGGCCCCAACGGGGCAACACATACCAACCCAGAGCATCGCCCTAGGAACCGCATCCGAAAGATGAGGTGCGTTCTGAATGAATACCGCATAGGAAGGGCCGTGGGGCCTACTCCCATCAGGGCCTACTCCACCACAAGCGGTGTCTCGCTGAACATTCCGGGCGTATAACCGTCGGGAAGTTCCAAAGCAGGGTTCGTGATGTTGACCAGACGCCATGTCCATGGCCACCATCCTTCTTTTTTCCAGTGGAATGAAAACGGCTGGTCGAGCTGCCGGGTCATGCTCAGCATCATTTCCCCCACTGGCGTGATCGAGCGGCCGTTCAGGCGCATGGTGGCGGTATAAATCACGGTCGCGTCGGGCCCGGCGGATACTTGTGGGTCAATCCACTCGACCTGCAGACTGATAAACTGGCGGGTGATGTCGCGCAGGGCTGAGCCAATCTGATCACGATTCAGGCCCCATTGATCCACATAAGTGGTCGAAACCATATGCCACGCTTTGACAGAGCGGCCGTCGGCCAGCGCCTGACGGAAGTTTCCCGCGCGGTGGCGGACCTGGCTTTCGGACGTAATCCCTTGTGCACAAAGCCACACCAGTCCGGAAAGCACCTGAAAAACGACCAGCCAGCGCCAAGACCGGCGCAGAAACTCCAGCGTGATGGAAAGCATAATGCGTTTTTCGGTTGTACGCGGTGGTTGCGCAAGGCCATAGTCGATCCATGAAAGAACGGTTTCGGCAGAATGTGGCGGCACTGCTGGTGGATGCGAAGGGGCGTCTGTTAATTTGTGAACGACGCGATTTTGCCAACTCATGGCAAGTGCCGCAAGGCGGGATTGACCGGGGCGAAACGCCCGCGGAGGCGCTCCAGCGTGAACTGGACGAGGAATTGGGCCTAGAACCACATCACTACAAAGTGCTGCGCCAACAAAGCGGCTATCGCTACTGGTTCCCCCCCGGCTCCAAAGCGCTGCGCAATTACGCCGGACAAGAACAAACGTACTTCCTGTGTAAGATGCTGGCCGCCGATACCGACATCCGCCTCGACAAACATAAACCTGAATTTGTCAAGTGGAAATGGATCGAGCCAGAAGCCTACGATTTTGCCTGGCTCCCCGCCTTTAAGCATCCAGTTTACCGCGAAGTCTTTCGAGATTTTTTTGGCTTGGGCGAGGACGATTCACCCGGACAAGGCACTCAGACAACTGCTCCTCACGGCGCAGGCCCGTCTATTGCCTGAAAGCCCGGTCCCGTCATCCCGTTGATTCTCAACCGCCATGTGGCGGATCAACCTTTAAAAACGATGAACTTCCGGCAGATGAAGTTCACCAGAGCCGACGTCACAATGAGCATGAGCTGCGCAGCCCACCAGCCTGTCTGCAAGGCGTCTCGCAAAAACGGGCCCGCAAAAATACCCGCCACCCCGCTCACCACATTGATCAAACTGAACAACAAGAATTCAAGCCCTCGACCGTGGCGCCCCCCCGTAAAAACCCAGATCGCATTGGTCGCGTAAGCCACTAAATTCCCAATCGGCAACGCCCAAAGATTAGCATAAATTTGGTTCCACTTCAATACGTCCTTGGGCGCCCCGTCAAAAGCCGGAAACCAATGCTGCGAGAAAAACCACGCCATCGCCGTATGCGAAACCGTGGCCATTACCCCGCAAAATCCATACTTGGCAAATTGCACGATAAAGGGCGCGTCCTTCGATTTCAGAAAATGAAACGTCGTTAATGGACGGTTGGATAAAATAAAACGCGCCACATACATCGTCTGCGCCACCAGCGCCGTCGGAATAGAAGTCGCAGTGGAAGCAGCCACAGGAGGATCAACCGCCGCAGGCGCGGTGGAAACAACAGGATTAAGGTTCGGATCCATCCAGAAAATGAAAGTAAATGCAGAAAAACCCTCGCCTACACATCCCCGAAACGCTCGCGCCATTTTGGTAAAGCCTCGATAATCGTCTGCTTGCGTCGACGACTGCTGATTTCCCACACCACCGGACGGCCACGCGGAACCAACGGCATCAAGGTGTCGAAATCCACCCCGCCCGCCGTCAACGGCACCCGGTGGTCACGATGCGGCCACTCCACATCATGCAAATGACACCCCAGCCAGTGCGACCTCACCGAACGCAGCCACGTCTCGTGATCGAGCAAGCCAAGATTAGCCTTGCGCTGGACATGACCAAAATCATGCCAATACCCGACCCACGGATTGTCCTTAAAATACGAGAGCAAACCCAACATCTCCTCCTCCGTCGGCACTTGCTCATAATGACTGCGGCTCTCAATGGCCACCGGCACCCCGACCGCTTTTGCCTTCTCCGCAATCTGGGAAACAGCCTCCCGAGCGCGCTGCACATACAACGGCGCCGCCTGCTCCCGAGCCTGCACAAACTCCAACTTGAGCCGAACATAATCCCGCGTGTTCAGCTGCCCCGCCAATAACATCTTCTCCAACATACTCGTATACTTCTTCACCGGCACACTGCCCAGATGAAGTACTACATAACGGGCTTCAAACTGCTCTGCAAATTCTAATGTTTTAAGCGTCAATGCCATGGCACGTTCGCGCTCATGCGGCCGGTGCGATGTGAATTCATAAGCGTCCGGAGCGTCAATCATCAGCTCGACCGGTGACGGACAGAAATTATGCAGGCCCGAAACCTTGATTTG
>JALRGB010000504.1 GCA_023253575.1 Verrucomicrobiales bacterium | reverse complement strand
AGCTGGAAGTGCTTGAGCTGGAAGTGCTTGAGTGGGAGGTGTTTTCTGCTGCTTTCGGGTTTAGTGAGAAAACGGTGATTTGACGGGCTCGCGGCGCGCGAGGTGCCAGATGGCGCGGACGGGCCACGTGACGAGGGCGAGCACGAGTCCGACGGTGGCCGAGACCAGCCACATCGGGCCGCGGGCTAATCGCAAGACGGGGGCGAGCGGCCGGTGCAGGCTGGGGGTTTTGGCGTAGGTGATGGCGGCGGCGATGATGAGGACGATCCCGATGAATTTTTGCCAAGTGGTGACGTCGAGGTGGGTGGTTAGTTCGAACACGAGGATCAGTCCGACATAACCGATGAGGACAAAGGCGGTGGGCTCGAGAATGGGGAATTTTTGAATCAAGGGAATGCACACTCCTGCGACCAGACGCAGGGCGAGAATGCCGATAAAAACGCCGGTACAAACGACCCAAAAATCAGGACTCAGGGCCACGGCGGCGACTACATTATCCACGCTCAGGCTGAGATCCATGATCTCGATGGACATGACGGTGGACCAGAAGCTGCGGCCAGCCAGGCTGCCGACCATGTCCCCGGCTCCTTCGTGTTCGACGGTTCGGTGTTCGGCAAAATGGCGGCACATCAAGTAGATCAGGTAGGCGGCGCCGGCGATTTTCAGCCATGGATTGGCGATGATGAACGAGGCAAAGGCGAGCGCCAGTCCGCGAAAGACGTAAGCGCCGATGATGCCCCAGCGCAGGGCCTTCTGTTTTTGCTCGCCCGGCAGGTGGTTGGCCATGGCGGCGATGCCGAGAGCATTGTCCACGCTTAATAACCCCTCGATGATGATCAAAGAGATGATGACGGGCAGGGCGTTAATGATGTCGGCCGCGGTGGGCCAAGCGAAACCGAGAAGCAGGTCAGACGGAGACATCCGGCATCATGTGACGAAAATTCATTTTTGCCAGTGCCGGACGGCGGTGGTGTTGTTGAAGTCAGTGCGGTGAAGATGTAAATGTATAATGTTGTATTTGAACAGTTTATGAGATTATTGACTGCTCAATCGAGCATGCACGGCCCATCGCCAGGGAAGCGAACATCGCTGGGGAATGCGTACATTGCTGAGGAAGCGCACTTGGGGGCTTGCTAAAACCTGTACGGGTTTCTAGGGTTGACGGCATGCCTCATATTTCTCCTGTGGTGTCTTCACCGTCGACCGCGACGCAGCGACTGGTTTCGTTGGATGCGTTGCGGGGGTTTGATATGTTGTGGCTGCTGGGCATGGAGGAATTGGGGGCGGCGATTGGCAAGGCGTCGTCGGCGCCGTGGGCTCAGCATCTTTCGACCCAGCTCACGCATGTCACTTGGGCTGGATTTCGTTTTCTTGACCTAGTTTTCCCGCTTTTTGTTTTTATTGCTGGAGTTTCCTCGGTCTTCTCGTTGGAAAAGTCATTGGCGACGCATGGGCGGGCGGCCACGTTGAGGAAGCTGGTGGTGCGGACGTTGATTTTGTATGTGTTGGGGCTGTGGTGTTATGGAGGGATCAGTAAAGGGATTGATGGAATCCGGTGGATGGGCGTTTTGCAGCGGATTGCGCTGGCTGGACTGGGAGGAGGGTTGGCGTATCTTTACCTTGGGCGCCGTGCGCGCTGGGTTTTGTGCGCGGGGTTGTTGGCTGGCTACTGGGCGTTGATGACATTTGTGCCGGTGCCTGGTGGTGTGGCGGGTGATTTCGCTGAGGGGAAAAACCTCGCTAATTGGATTGATGCCAAGTTTCTTCCCGGTTTTAAATGGAATGGCGATCATGATCCCGAGGGGTTGTTGAGCACATTGCCTGCGATTGCCACCGGTCTCTTGGGGATTTTTGCGGGGGAGTGGCTACGCCGGGCTGACCGGGCGGCCATGGTCAAAGTGATGGGGTTGCTGGGGTCGGGCGTCGTCCTGGTCGCGGCCGGATGGCTCTGGCATCTGCAGTTTCCGGTCATTAAAAACCTGTGGACCTCCTCGTTTGTGTTGGTTGCCGGTGGGTACAGCTGTTTCCTGCTGGGGGTTTTCTACTGGCTGGTCGATGTGGCCGGACTGCGTCGCTGGGCGGCGCCTTTCGTGTGGATCGGCATGAACCCGATCACGTTGTACCTGTCCCATTACGTCGTGGCTTACCATAAAACGGCCGAACATCTGGCCGGCGGACCGGTGGCGGCCGCCTTTGGCCCGTGGGCCGAGAGCTGGCTCGCCCTGATCGTGGTGCTATTGGGGATATTTTTCGCTTGGTTCCTTTATTCACGGCGCCTCTTCCTCCGCGTTTAGTTCGGGCGTGGCGGGCGTGGCGGCGGGGCTGACTGGGGTCGGTATGCGTTGAAGGGGCGGTGTGCGTTGACTTGCGTAATCGACCGGGGTGGGGGACAGGAGAGGGAGATTTTGAAGAAGGCGGGACAAATTGTTGCCCCCGCTTGCCAAATTCTTATGACGCGACAGTATGCGCGTCCGTCTCATCACGATCATGTACCGCACCCATCATTGCAATGCCTTGCGCCTGTCCCATCTTGGTGAAACCGTCACCTTGGCGGGCTGGGTTAATTCCACACGGGACCACGGTGGAGTCATCTTTATTGATTTGCGGGATCGCGAGGGGCTGACGCAGGTGGTTTTCCGGCCTGAGGAGAATGCGGACGTGGCGGCGGCCAGTCATTCATTGCGTGATGAGGATGTGATCCAGCTGACTGGCACGGTCTCGAAGCGGCTTGAGGGGACGGAAAACACCAGACTGGCCACCGGGGAGATTGAGATTGTGGCGACCGGTTTGAAGATCCTGAATAAGGCGGACGTACTGCCGTTTCCGCTGGATCGCGAACTATCCAACGAAGATTTGCGGATGAAGTACCGCTATCTTGATTTGCGGCGGCCGCGATTGAACCGCAATTTGCGGATGCGCCATGCCATCACGACGGCGGCGCGCAATTATCTTGATTCTGAAGGGTTTATTGAGGTTGAAACCCCGATTTTGTCCAACCCTACACCGGAAGGAGCGCGAGACTTTTTGGTGCCTGCGCGTCTGATGCCCGGGCATTTTTTCGCACTGCCGCAGGCACCGCAGCAATATAAACAATTGTTGCAGGTCGCGGGTTTGGAGAAGTATTTTCAAATCGCGCGGTGTTTTCGGGATGAAGATTTGCGGGAGGACCGGCAGCCAGAATTTACCCAGATCGATTTAGAAGCGTCTTTTGTTACCGCGGAGGATATTTACCGGCTGGTCGAGGGGTTGCTGGTCCGCATGTTCAAGGCTGGAACAGGGGTCGACGTCAGTGCTCCTTTTCCCCGCATGACGTATCAAGAGGCGATGGATCGATTTGGCTCCGACAAGCCCGACACGCGCTACGG
>JALRGB010000482.1 GCA_023253575.1 Verrucomicrobiales bacterium | reverse complement strand
GATTTCATCCCAGTTGTGGTAGATGACGACCAGCTCATCGACGTCTTGGGCATCGCCGCTGATCCATGGATCGAGGGCGAATGCGCGGGGGTGGCGTGCGGGCAGAGGTTCTTTTTGCAGCACGTCCTCGACGGCGCGGTGCCCCATGACGGCTCCTTCCAGCAGGCTGTTGCTGGCGAGGCGGTTTGCTCCGTGGAGGCCAGTGCAGGCGACCTCGCCGACGGCCCACAGTCCGCGTAGAGAGGTGGCTCCATCGAGGTTGGTCTGGACGCCACCGCATTGATAATGAGCTGCTGGTACGACGGGAATCGGCTCTTTGGACATGTCGATGCCCAGATTCATCAGGGTCTGAAAGATGTGAGGGAACCGGTCTTCTAGCCAAGCGCGCGGTTTTGCTGTGATGTCGAGAAAGACGCACTTGGAGCCGGTTTTTTTGATTTCCCGGTCGATGGCTCGAGCCACGATATCGCGGGGTGCGAGGTTTTCGCGCCGGTCATATTTGTGCATGAACGGCTGGCCGTCAGCGCCGACGAGTACGCCGCCTTCACCGCGGAGGGCTTCGCTGATGAGGAAGCTACGTTTTTGGGGGTGGAAGAGGCAGGTTGGGTGGAACTGGATGAATTCCATGTTGGCGATGGTCACGCCGGCGCGCCAGGCCATGGCCACGCCGTCGCCGGTGGCGACTTCCGGGTTGGTGGTGTACTGGTAAACGCGCCCACTGCCGCCGGTGGCGAGGATGACTCGATCGGAGCGGAAAGTTTTGACGTCTCCGGTATTTTGATCGAGCGCGTAGAGTCCGAGGCACCGGTCTTCCTGAGCGTAACCGAGTTTGCCGGTGGTGATAAGGTCGATGGCGTAATAGCCTTCGAGGAGAATGATGTTTTTCTCGGCGCGGGCGGCGGCGAGCAAGTGGGTGGCAATTTCCAGACCGGTTTGGTCCCCTTGGTGCAGGATGCGTCGGCGGGTGTGTCCCCCTTCGATGCCTAGATCAAAATCTCCCGGGGGAGCGCCCGGCTTCTGGCTGAATTTGACGCCGAGCCGGATGAGTTCGGCCATGCGTTCTGGTCCGTCGGAGATGATAGTGCGGACGGCTTTTTCATCGCAGAGGCCAGCCCCGGCATCGAGCGTATCGGCGATGTGCTGGTCAAATGAATCATCGGGACTGAGTACGCAGGAGACCCCCCCCTGAGCCCAAGCCGTATTGGAGGCTTCGCCGGTTTTTTTACTCAGAATGGCCACTCTTCCGTGGCGCGCCGCCTTCAGGGCAAACGTCAGACCGGCGATCCCAGTGCCGACAACGAGGAAATCGTACTCGTGCGGGGTGCTCATCGCAGTGGATCGGGAAATGGTGGCTGGTTCGACATGGACTGAAGATGGATGTTCAGAAGAAAAGTATGGGGGGTGGGGCGTGGTGACGTCCAGTGCGAAAATGGTGCGGGAATGGTTGGCAGAGAGCCTGCAGCCTGCCATATCACATGCTTCCCGCTGATGGCAATCCCAGAACTCCAACCCCAGACCCGCCTCTTGCCTGTTGGCAGCCGTGCATTTGCGCCTGCCAATGGCTCGCTTGTTTTTGAAACGTACGAGGCGGGAGCCACGCACGGGCGCGGGTCGCTCGGGGTCGGTTTCACTTTGGACGAGGGCGTGGTGGCTGCGGTGACGCGGCTGCCGGGTGTGACGGGGGCTCCTCACCGCGATGTGGTTGGCGAGTCGGAGATTGTGGTTGACGGCCGGCGATGGGATTTTCCCACCGTGCGGCAGGTTATCCGGCAGCTGGCTCTCGAGCCGGTGCGGGTCACTTTGACGGCGGACCTGCCGTTTGGATGTGGGTTTGGCATGAGTGGGGCCAGTGCTCTGGCTACGGCGTATGCGCTGGGCGCTGAATTTGCGTGTCCGCAGTCGTCGTTTGAGTTGGCCATGGTGGCGCATGAAGCGGAGGTCGATCAGGCGACTGGACGCGGTGACGTCGGGGGGCAATTTAATGGCGGCTTTATGATGCGGACCACCCTAGGGGCGCCATTGGAGGTGCAATGGTTGCCGATCGGAGAAGCGCCGGTCTGGTGCCGGATTTTTGGGCCGATCTCGACGAGTGAAGTGCTGCGCGATGCGGCCACCATGGCCCGGGTCAATGCGGCCGGGCATGCGGCTTTGGAGAAATTGCGGTCGGCCCGAGAGTTGGATTTGAACCGGTTGTTGCAGATGTCGAGGGAGTTTGCCGAGGCGTCCGGCCTGCTGACCAGTGAGCGCGTTCGGCGGTCGATTGAGGAGGCGGTGGCGGCTGGAGGGCAAGCCAGCATGGTGATGTTGGGTGAAGCGGTGGTGAGTTCGGTGCCGATCGACGGGGCGCGGGCCTGTCGGGTGGTGCGCCAGCCGGCTCGTTTGCTGGCGCCGGGGGAGCGGATTGAGCGGCGGTTGGGGGCCGGGTGATCGGGGTGGTATAGGTATGGCATCATCAGAATTGTTTTCTA
>JALRGB010000040.1 GCA_023253575.1 Verrucomicrobiales bacterium | reverse complement strand
ACGCACGCCCGCCAAAAATTCGCCCGTGACAAATTTGTCGATTTTCTCACCATCCGGCTGCGGGATATACCGGTCATCGGCGCGGTAAAAATTCTGACTGACAAGCAATCCTGCGCCGGCCTCATCGACGGGGGCTGGTTTAACCGACTGATGGAAAACAATGAGCGGAGTGGACGGAGTCAGCGTCAAGACCGCCTCCGGACTCACGACGGCCTTGATTTCCGCCGCTTGGCTGGGGAACGGCAAATCCAACACCGCCAGCGCCAGCATCATCTCTGAAAATGTGCGGGCCGCCTCCGCCACGTGAGCCGAAACAAAACTCCCCTGGCCCGACCATTGTGCAAAATCGAGCCAAAATCGGTTGGGCATGACCAGCGATGCATCCTGCTGGGCCATTAAAAGTTTCCAATAGTTGTTCTCCGCCCATTCCTGCGTCACCCCCAGCGCCCGAAAAAACACTTCGTTCACACCCCGCTGGCGCGCCAGAAAATCCTCACTAAAGCGGTCGGCAAAACCAAAGGCCTTCTTGGCATCAGTGGCGCCCGCAACATTTTTTCCAAAACGGGACACCGTATCGCCAAGCCCCAGAGAATCAGAATCCACATCCGACATCGGCTGCGCCGCCCCACCGGGCTCATTGACAGCAGCCTCCAATCGATCCAACTCCTTGCCCGCTTCCGCAGGGACGCCCGGAGCCTTGTCCATCTCCGCGAGCCGGCGCGCCGCCATCCGCCCGTTCATTGTCGCCAGCTTCAATTTGGCCTCCCCTAGCTCGCCCCGGTCCTTGCCTTCGCCACCACGCATGCCACCCGCACCCATGCCACCCGCGCTGCGGGCCAGCGAAAACCCTTGTAACGCGGTCTCCAAACGCCGCCGGTCTTCCTCGCGATTCACCGGCGTCATCGCCAGCAAATCCTGCAAAGCCCGCACTTCCGCAGCCTGCTGAGCAGGCAGCCGACGCGCCAGCAAGATACGCTCCAGTGTATTCAAACGCCCGTAGCGCCACGGCTCGAGAAACCGTGACAAATCCTTCTCCAACAAATACTCGTCAATAAATGTCCTGTCTTTTTTGTTGGCCAAATACGGCTGGACAACCGCGGTGAAAAATGCCGGATCCTTGCGGGCCAAGAAAAAGTTCAGCTCATGACAGGCGTGTTTCGAATACTGTTCGCGCTTTTTCGCTTCATCGTATGTCGGCCACTCGAGGATGAAAGAAAACTCGGCCAGCGTTTCATTTCCTGACAATGTGCGCAGCAGCGTGAAAACGCGACCGAGGTGGTCATAGGTTTCGAAGCGCGTGGAGAGGGCATCTGCGAGCACGTAAGGTTTTTCTTTTTCCACGACCACGACTTCGTCTTTCTGGGCGAAGTGACCGGCGGGATCGAGTCCGGCGGCGAGCCGCAGGTCACGAGTGGCCACTGGTTGGGCGGGAAGCACCACCGTACGGGCCACCGAACTGGCGACGTCCAAGGCCACGATATGCAGCTGGGATGCCGTGCCGAGAGCGGCCCGAGGGAGGCGCGCCACTCCGTCGGCTCCGATCGGGACGTTAAAATGCACCGGAGCCGCGGCTGCTAGGAAGTCGAGCGACGACGTCGCAGGCGGCATCGGTGGCGGCACGCTGGTCAAAGACGACGGCGCATCGGCTGGGGCCGGGACGGCCATCGCCGCCGGTTGACCTTCGGCCAGCCGTTGAAACTCCTCTCCAGCCAACGCCTCTTGCTTGACCGTAGATGTGTCGCGAACGGCCCACGGATTGAGCAGCAGACCAGGTCGGGGCAACATCACTCCCGGCAGTCCCTTGAGGGCCAGACGCTCAAGAATATACCGGATCTCATCGCCCAATTGACGACCACTGACATACTGACTGAGGCTGTCGCCCGGACGACCGATCAACGGCTCCACCGGCGGAAGCGCCCCCAGTCCAGCCAGCGGAAAAGCCGGCTGATACCGCGTTGCCGTCACGTGCAAACGCGTCAACGGCCCACCATTGGCCACTCGCACCACCAACTCGTCACCTTCCATCGCCGCCCCCGACAGCTGCAGCAGCCGGGACGTGGGCGCTTCTAGAAACCGCGTGGCCGACAGCAGAAAATCCTTCACCCGCTCAGCCTTCGCCACCCGCAACATAACCCGGCGCTGCTCAGGCCTGAGATGCAGTTGATAGTCGCCCGGCGGAAGATCCTTCGCCTCAATAAACCCGTCAGCATCCGCCAGACGATCCGACCAGTCAGCCACCGGACCGCCGTCCCCCCGCCACTCCAATAGCGAACACTCGGCCGCCCGGCTGAGGGACGGAATCCGCACCACTTCGCCCGCCAACACATGCACATTGCTAGGACCCACCACCGCATCCGCCGGAAGCCCCCATTCCCGGGTGAGTCCGTTGGGTCCGGTCGCCGCAATCTTGCTGATTCCTGGCAACAATCCCAGCCGCAACCGCCCGCCGTCCCCCGTCTTTAAAGACACTCCCACCGGCTGCCCATAATCACGATGCCAGAGTTGCACATGCACCGCACGCTCAGGCTTGGCTTCCCCATT
>JALRGB010000798.1 GCA_023253575.1 Verrucomicrobiales bacterium | reverse complement strand
GAGCTTCGCAATGACGGGCCGACCGCAGTCGATCTGAGCGGCTGTCAGCTGAGTGATGAGGCGGCGGCATTAGGGCGGTATGTGATTCCGGCGGGGTCGATGGTGGCGGCAGGGGCACTGGTAGTTTTTACGGAGGCGCAGCTAGGATTTGAGTTGGCTGCGGCGGGCGGGACGGTTTTCCTGACTCATCCAGCGGGCACGAGAGTATTGGATGGCGTGGACAGTAGAGGAAGTGCGGCGGGCGTGAGTGTGGGCCGGGCCCGAGACGAGGGCGGGCCGCTGCGATCGTTGGCAACCGTGACTCCAGGCACCGCCAATGGCGGGTTGCGCCAACCGGAAATCATGATCAGCGAGTTATTCTTTGATCCGATCAGTGATGACGACCGCGACGAATGGCTGGAGCTGCACAACCCCGGAGATCGCGCCCTTGATCTGGACGGCTGGAAACTCACCGATGGTATCACGCTCACACTGCCCGCCGGCACCCGGATTCCCGCAGGCGGCTGGATGGTGGTGGCCCGGGATGCAGCCCGGACCCGGCTTCGTTATCCTGAACTCTCTCAAAACCAAATAGTAGGCGACTACGCCGGCACTCTGAGCAATCAAGGAGAACGCGTGACCTTATTGCGGACAGAGATCGTTGGAAATACGGCGGTCGAAGTGGAAGTGGATGCGGTGACGTACCGGGCGGGCAGCCGGTGGAGCCGGTGGGCGGCTGGGGGCGGCTCGAGCTTGGAAGTGACCGATCTACGGGCTGACCGGGAGCTAGCCAGCAGCTGGGCGGACAGTGATGAATCGGCCAAGGCACCATGGACCACGGTCCAGGTTGCGGGGCCGCTAGATTTTGGGCATCCGGCGGTCGCGAGCGTCGACCGCGTGCAATTTTTTCTGATGGGCGAGGGAGAAGCCTTGATTGACGACGTGGCGGTGATTCCCGATGGCGGGGCCACGGGGGTGAGCGACGGGGGGTTTGAAAGCGGCCTAGGGTCATGGAAGCCGCAGGGCAATCAATCGAGATCATCGGTCGTGGCGGGTTTGGGGATGGGCGGCAGTCAGGCGTTTTATTTGCGGGCGAGCGAGAAAGGCGAACCGGACGGTAACCGGGTATATGGGCCAGTCTCGCCGCCGTTGCGGCTGAACAGTCGGGCGACAGTGACAGCGCAGGCGCGCTGGTTGCGGGGGCATCCGGAATTGATTGTGCGGCTGAAAGGCGGATCGCTAGAAACGCTGACTTCGCTGACCGTGCCGACGGCGCTGGGCACACCTGGCACCGCTAACAGCCGGGCCACGGCCAATGCTGGACCTGGCATCGACGATGTCAGCCACTCCCCTCTTCTGCCGCCGGCGGGCGTCCCGATTCAAGTGCGGGCGCGGCTGGCCGATCCGGACGGGATTCGCGGGGCGGTCGTCTGGTGGAGGGGGCAAGCGGCTGCGCTTTTTAATCAGGCGCCGATGCGTGATGACGGGGTTGATGGAGATGCGGTGGCGGCAGATGGTATTTTTACCGGGACCATTCCAGCGCAAAATTCGGGATCGCTGATTGTTTTCAGGGTGGAGGCGACAGATGCGGCGGCGGTAGCGGGGACGTCGATGTTCCCACCGGACGCTCCAGCGCATGAATGTTTGGTGCGCGTGGGGGAGCGGGCGCAGGTCGGAGCCTTTGGGGCGTACCGGCTATGGATGACGTCAGCGACGGTCGCCAAATGGTCGGCGCGAGAGAAATTTGGCAATGAGCCGTTGGATGCGACGTTTATTTACGGCGGCGTGCGCGCCGTCTACGGAGCCGGCGCTTGGTATGCGGGCAGTGAAGCCAGCACTCCCGGCTACGGATCACCCGTCAGCGGACCGCTCTGCGGCTACAACGTGATCGTGCCGCCAGACGATGAGGTACTGGCCGAAGACCATCTCACTCTGGACCTACCCATCCGCGACACCACGAATCAACGGGAACAACTTATGTATTGGATGGCCGAGCAACTGGGACTGCCCCATCTGTACCGGCGGTACGTCCACCTCTATGTCAACGGCACCAAACGTGGCGTGATCTATGACGACATCCAGCAGCCAGACCAATCATTGATTCAAGAATTCTTCCCACAGGACGACGGCGGCCCACTCCACAAGTCGAATAACTGGAATGAAGGCGCCGATAATGCCAATACCACTAGTAGTCCGGTCGACAACCTGCTCCGCCACTACACGAGCGGCGGACAAAAGAAACTGGCCCGCTACCGATGGAATTGGCGACCCCGAGCGGCACGCTCGGCCAATAGTTTCAGCGACTTGTTCACACTTATCGATGCCGTGAATGCTCCTGCCGCCAGCTATCAACAATCCGTCGAAGCGGTAGTGGATGTGGAAAACTGGATGCGGACATTCGCTTTTCACGATCTGTGTTCTTACTGGGACGGATTTGGCAATCCAAACCATAAAAATACGTATTTATATAAACCACCCGCTGGCCGGTGGACGCAATTCACATGGGATATGGACGTGGGACTGGGCGTCTTCAACGACCCGGTCGACGCCCCGCTTTTCCCCTCCACGGTTGATGCAAAAGTCGATGCCCTTCAGGCATTTCCGGCTTTTCGACGTCTCTATTGGCGCACGATGCACGAGGCGCTGGCCACGTTTTTCAAAGGCGCAGCCGTCACGCCGCTCTTGCAAAAGAAATACGCGACCTTTGCTCCGAACGGGGTGTCTCTGGCCTCGCCGTTTGTTGCTGGAGGGGCGTACGGGCTGAGCATCCCGCAGTGGATTGACCAACGGCGGAGTTTTCTTGAAAGGGAACTGAACAAAGTGCGTGCGGCCTTCGCCGTGACCAGTGCCCCGACCGTCACGGTCGACACGCCGACCGCGACCCTTTCGGGCACGGCGCCGGTGCAGGCCTCAACGTTGCTGGTCAATGGCCTCGCCTACCCCGTGACGTGGACATCGGTCACCGCATGGCGCCTCTCGCTGACGCC
>JALRGB010000659.1 GCA_023253575.1 Verrucomicrobiales bacterium | reverse complement strand
GGGACTGGAGGGTGTCGAGAATTTCCAGCACATCGGCGATGGGAGGAGGGGTGGCGAAGAACATCTGCGCCATGGCCCGGTGGTCGGTTTCGAGTTCCGGCAGGCGCGCGGCCGGTGGAAGCAGTTGGAAAGTGGCGGGATCCGCCAGATCGTAACGAGCCCAACCGGATCGGAAGTAGACGGACTTGTGGGTGACGACCCGTTTTCTCAGGTCGGCATTCGTCAGGGCGCGCTCGGCCACCGGCTCCGTGGCCATGCGGGCGAGGTCGTGATAGTGCCGGGCATAGCGGGGCGGCATCTTTTTCGATGGATCGCGGCGGGCCTCGGCGTGGAGCAGGGTTGCCTTTTCCCAGAAGGTGCGTTCGGCCGCGAGGGATTGAACGGTCGCGCCGCCGATGGGACGGCTGAGGGTTTCGCTGAGATAGGACTGAATTTCGTGCCGCTCCTTGGGCCAGTGATCGGAGCGCGCGCCCAGCTCGATCCGGACGGAGGGCGCGATGTAGGCTAGGGACGGTGCCCCGGCCTGAGGAAAGTAGAAGAGGATGGTTTGCTCATCCTGGGAATCAATTTCCATGGACCAGCCTTCGTCGCTGCCGAGACGATGGGACATTTCCAACCGCAAGACGGGCAGTAGCCTTTCGCGGATGCAGTCCTTACACGCCTGCTGGAGAGCCTCGATCCGGCGGACCTGCTCCTTGCCGGTCGCGGCCTCCGGATCGCGTTCGTCTCCGAAGCCGAGGAACTCGCGGTGGAAGGAAACGTCCACATCCTCGGAAAAGCGGTCGATGAGGCGGTACACTTTGGAAAGCGAAGTGCCGCCTTTGAAAACGAGGTGTTCCCCCAGATCGGGGAGGGAAAACAGCACGTCGAGGGTTTTGCAGACCCAATAGTCTTTTTCCAGAATCGACGGTGCAAGGCCGCGTTTCTGCGAGGCCCAATCGAGAAGCTCGAAGCGCTCGAGGGTGGTCAATGACTGGTATTTATCCTCAGGCGTCATCACGGGTGATTTCAGTAAAAATGGGGCGCATCCAGGCGGGCACGAGCGCGATGTCCGCGACAAGTTGTTTGCGCGCATCAGCACCTAGGCGGAGGCGCAGGTGACGGATGGTGTCTGGAGTGACATTCCCTTTGCCCAAATCCCGCAAGGCCTGTGCGACCAAGCCGCTGGCGCGACCCGCCAACGCGAGATTTCGTCCGGTGTTCCGTCGGAACACGATCTGGCGCTTGCCCAAATTCAAGGTGGCCGGCGCTCCGTCCGATTGGTAGATCAAGCGGGCGGGCACCTGGGTGCTGAGACCGAGTTGATTGGCGGCCATCTGGGGAGAAGGCAGGAGGCGGAGATGGCGGCCCCGCGCGACCGCCGCGACGACGGCATCCGAGGTGGCCCCCGTTTTCCCGAGCAGTGGATGATCGTGTGGGGAATCGTAGATACCACGGGAAATGCGGCGGATTTTCCCATCGCGGACGAGACGGCCGAGCGTCACCCCCACGGCACGAGGATCGCCTAAATCAGCGAAATCGTGTGGCGTGAACGCCCAGCCACGGCCCTTCTTCGCCACTCGTTGGAGAATGACCTGACTCTGAGAAACTGAGTCTTGCGGCGCTTTCATGCTGAAAATAATGCACTGTTTTTTCAGCAATTCAAGGTCGAATTTCATGCCTGGTTGGCCTTGGCGGGAGCCCAGACGGTAGCCAGACCGTCTCGGTCTGGATTATTTTCGGATCCAGAGCGAGACGCTCTGGCTACTTTCACGGGCAGCCGGGTAGGGCCACGGCTTAGCTGAGTTCATCTTCGCTCTGGGCGGTTTCGCCGAGCTGGGAGACACCCACCCCATCGCAGACACCCACCCATTTATCCGCCAGTTGGGCGATTCCTGTGGGTGGCCCACCTGTTCAGAGCCCTCACCATTCGAAGCCCAACGGCGCGACATGAAATGGCGCCTTTTCAGGGCTTGGGAATGTTTTAGGACTTGATACCCAGAGCGTTGGCGTGGGCCATCACATTTCGCGCCGTTGGGGCTGGCAAAGCGCTCTTCATCCCGTGGCCTCCCGCGGGGCCATCGGACTCAATCGCAGACATTGGTTACGCAGATCTCGACGAGGGTGGGCATGGGGTGAAGAAGCGGGAAGTGATCCGTGTGAAGTGAGTGAATTTATGGAAGTTGGCGGATGCGGGACTGGAGGGTGTCGAGAATTTCCAGCACATCGGCGATGGGAGGAGGGGTGGCGAAGAACATCTGCGCCATGGCCCGGTGGTCGGTTTCGAGTTCCGGCAGGCGCGCGGCCGGTGGAAGCAGTTGGAAAGTGGCGGGAT
>JALRGB010000262.1 GCA_023253575.1 Verrucomicrobiales bacterium | reverse complement strand
CTCGTAATGATCAGCCGTCCGCCGCGTCGGTTGATACGCCGGCGACCAGAGGGATCCGCTGGCGGAGTCCCGCAAATAGCAAAATGCGCCCCAATCGTCACACGTCGCGTCTTCCCGCCAGCGGGTGACGGCAAGGTCGTTCCACCGGCTGTATCCGCCGCCGGCATTGGTGGCCATGACGTGAAAACGCCCATTCGAGAGGAGCTGGATTTCGGGGCCGGCGGTGTGTGGCGTCTTGTAGACCCGTAGGCTAACCGCTTCTTTTTCTGGCGGGCGGCGGGCGGCGCTGACTTCCGCCGCATGCAAATGCTGCGGTGATGAAACCTTGGGAATGCGCTCGCACAAGAGGACTTCGGCGGCCTTCAGATAGGGATCAGACAAAAACCGGCGCTGCATCGGCTGGTCCAGTAACACCGAAGCAAACGACAGCAGACTCATCCCTTGGTGATGAGCCATATAACTGCGCAGCAAAACAGCCGGTTTTCCCCGTGGCACTCGCGATGGCGTGAAGTCGATGGCTTCATAAAGTCCGTAGATTCCTTGATAACCGTCAGCCGCCAAGCGCTGCAGATTCTGACATGATTCTCCAGGACGTATCATTAATGCCAGTGCCGCCGCATACGGAGCAATGACCAAATCATCAGCCAGACCGCGCTTAAATCCTAGACCGGGCACTCCAAAGGCGCTGTATTGATACGCTCCCTGCGCATCGGAGATCGCATACCCCGATTCCGAGATTCCCCATGGCACGCCCCGCTGACGACCGTATTCGATCTGCCGCGAGACCACCGCCCGGCACGTTTCTCCCAAGAGCGTGTGATCATGCAACGGCATCAACACCAGTGGCATCAGGTATTCAAACATGGAGCCGCTCCACGAAAGCAAAGCCATAGCTCCATCATGGGTGGTAAATTGCCGGCCCAAGGCAAACCAATGGTCCTGAGCCAGCTCACCCCGAGCCACCAAGATAAAACTCGCCAATCGCGCCTCGGATGCGAGTAGGTCGTAATAAGAAGAATCGAGGCGGCGGTCAGTGACATTGTAGCCGATCGACAGCAAATCGCGGCCCGGGTCATGAAGGAAACTAAAATCCATGACCGCCTGCTCCGCGCACCGTCGCGCGAGGTCGTCAATCTGGCGGAGCCGGTCGAGGGCGGGGCCACCATCACTGGCGGTCACGGCCGCAGCCGCTTCCTGCCACGTCGGCATGTGGTCACTCTGTTCTAGACTGGCCGCGAGTGACTGCACGTCATGAAGCGCGGCGCGCGCTTGCCCCGCGAGCGCGGCTTTCCACCATGCTTCCTCAGGGACGAGTGCGCCATCGACCGGTAAGGCATCGATTTCTGCGATCATGGACTGCAGCCAAGCGGCGGTGGCGGCGGGGGTGCGCACCGGCGGCGAGTCCAGTCGGGCCTGCAGTGCGGCCGATATCGGGGTGGCGAGCATGGCCGCCGTATCGCGCAGACCGTCGATCATGGCCGCGGGGAAAACCTCCTGATTTTTCAGCTCGAGCAAACCTGCCTGCAGCGTGGCTAGGGCTCCGGCCAGATTGCCGCTGTCCACGCTAGAGACGTACAAGGCATGAAGAGGTTTTAGGGATCGGGTGTCGTACCAATTGTAGAGATGCCCGCGGTATCGTTCCAAGTTTTCCAGCGAAGCCAGCGCTTTTTCGGTGCGATCGAGCACCTGACTGGCTGAGAGGTAGCCGAAGTCACCAGCGGCCAGCGTGGCCAGCAAGCCCATGCCAATATTAGTCGGTGACGTGCGCGAGGCGATGACTGGACCGGGTAATTCCTGGAAATTGTCCGGCGCCAGCCAGTTTTCCGTTTCGGTCGCAAACACCTCAAAATACCGCCACGTCCGGCGCGAGAGGCCGCGCAAAAACGTCCGCTGCGTTGCCGTCAAAACGGGTTTTTCAGTGATCAACGGGCGACTGACCCACCAACCCGCCACCGGAGCGATCAACCAAAGCAGAAGTATCGGTCCGCTGATCCACAACTCGCTCGGTTGCGTGCTCCCTAGCCACCCTGCAGCGGCCAAGGCCACCGCCGGAGCGATCCACATCTCGCGGGCAAAATCGACCCATTTCCGGCATTGATTTCTTTTGATATACCGGGGTGTATGCCACAGGAGCAGTCCGCGCCGGGTGAAAGGCATCCGGCCAGCCGACGCCACCATCGCATCCAGATGAATGGCCGCGCGATACGGCAGGGAGGAAA
>JALRGB010000753.1 GCA_023253575.1 Verrucomicrobiales bacterium | reverse complement strand
CCCCTCACTGCGGCGTCGATTCAAGAGATGGGAGCTGACCGGGGACCAAGGTTTTACGGACTAGCTCTCGAATGTGCTCAAGCTCTCTGGCTCGCTGGCCGACCGGCTCAGGCGTTGTTGCTAGTCAACCGCGCCTTGTCTGCGGATCTGGCGGACGGAGAGCCGGCGCCCGGCCGTTGGCCGCTCCCCTATGCCGCGGCGGCCTGGATCATGCAGCACCGACACGCCGACCACTTCATAGGCAACCCCCGCCGCCACTACCAGCATCTCGCCACCCGCATGGTGGGCCCCCGACAGGAACTGCGAACATGGCGAGCATGGGCCTGTTGGGCGCTGGCCTGCCTCATTTTTCCGGAAATGCCTGCCGATGAGGCTCAGCTAGCCAACGAAGACATCACTGAGCCGCACCCTGACGAAATCCGGAAGCGCCTGCAACAACTCGGTCTGGAAGGCGAAGCCGCCGTCTGGCAGAATGTCTGGTACCCGCTGAGCATCGCCCAGCACCGCTAAGCACCCGCTGAGCCCCCGGCAGCCGAACTTATGGGCTCACTGATGCGTGATCCGGTTGCTACTGGTCTGCATCAAAGTGCCGGTGCCGCCTATGCGGTTTCCCCCGCTGTTGGCCGGAACCAGAGGTGAGAGCGGAAAGGGGCGGGGCGACACGCTTCCTGAAAGAGGAGGTCTCATCCCAAATCCCTGACTGTTCGGCCATGGCCCGCGGGGCACGGCGAGATCGACGGGATAACCGTATCCGCCGAACGTCAAAAACGGACGCACGGAGGACTTCGTGACCGCCCCGTTGTACAAAGGCGCATGAGGCCCCACGTATCGGGTCACAGGGTAATCATAAAAAAGCCGATCACGGTCCGATCCAAAAAAGGGCCGTCCCAATCCTAGCACACCCTCACTACCGCCATACCCACCACCCCAAAACGGCAACCCTCCGTCCACAAAACCCGGCCAGTCACCGCCCGCCATGGCCGCCGGCATCCGCCCACGCATCAACTCAAGCTGCCACCGCATCGCTTTTTGCTCGGCCTTACGCACCCGCGCCTGATGGCGCGCCGCCACCGCCTTCTCCCGTGCCACGCGCCCAGCCTCCACATGCTCCTTCACAAAAGCCGCCGCCGCCTCGGCCCGATACCCAAAGCGTCCGTGCACCGACGTCGGCAAATCACTAAATGAAATCTTCGCCAGCCCGAGTGAATGACGAAATACCAAGCCGTCCGGGTCGTGCTTTAACACCTTCACCCCATCGAAGATCCGCCCTCCAAGCGTCGTCAACGTCGTCAAGGGAGCCTCCGTCTCCTCAGCTCCTGAGGCATGGAATCCAATGAGGGCCGCAAGAAGGAGAATCACTGTAGCTTTCATAAGTCTGAAAAGTTCGGACTTTTCGCGTGGTGTCAAGAATGAGATGCAGAAGTGCGACTTGAATCAAAGCAGCGACCGGACTGACCGACCAACGAAGCGACCAGAATTCGTGTTTGTCATGGGGTCGGGGCAACTCGGCTTTGACACGGAGGGGAAGCCGCCTAGAGGACTAGAGGTATCCGGTGACGCCACCGAGTTTTATCCATGAGCGACCACGCGATACCATTGGGCCTGTCTTTTGACGATGTTTTGCTGATTCCGGCACGGAGTGAGGTGCTCCCTGGGGATGCTGATGTCTCCACTACTTTAACCGGACGCATCCCGTTGCGTATTCCTGTAGTTTCGGCGGCGATGGACACGGTGACGGAAGCTGAGCTGGCTATTGCTCTGGCACGTGAAGGAGGTCTCGGGGTCGTGCACCGCAACATGCCCATCGACGAGCAGGCGGCCCAGATTGCGCGGGTGAAACGTTCTGAGAACACCGTTATTCCAGATCCTTTTACGGTGTCGCGCACCATGACGTTGGCTGAAATGGTCCGTTTCATGAGTGACAAGGGGGTGGCTGGATTTCCGGTGATTGATGCCGAAGGCCGTCTCGAAGGCATGGTCACCAACCGTGACATCTGGTTTGTCGAGAACCCTGATCAACGAGTGGAGGACGTCATGACCCCGCTGGGCCGGCTCATTACCGCTCCAGAAGGAACCAGTTTGGAAGAAGCGCGGCGCATCCTTTACAAGCATCGGATCGAAAAATTACCGTTGATCGATGCCACCGGCCATCTAGCCGGTCTCATCACCAGTCAGGACATTGAAAAGCGCCAGCGCTATACCAATGCGTGTCTTGACACCAATGGACAGCTTCGTGTAGGCGGGGCGGTCGGGGTGGGCGAAGATGCGTTGGATCGCGCGCGCGCGCTGCAGGCGGCCGGGGCTGATGCGTTGTTTATTGATGCGGCGACGGGCCATACTTCCCGTGTCATGCAGGTGGTCGAACAAATTGCTTCGCTTGGGATTGACGTAGTGGCGGGCAATGTCGTGACGGCGGAAGGCGCTCGCGACCTGCATGCGGCGGGGGCTGGGGCGGTCAAAGTGGGCGTAGGTCCGGGGAGTATTTGCACGACCCGGGTCATTGCGGGAGTAGGGGTGCCGCAATTTTCCGCGATTCAGGCGGTGGCCTCGTGGGCCCGTGAAAACGGAGTGCGGGTCATTGCTGACGGCGGCATCCGTTATTCCGGTGACGTGGTCAAAGCCATGGCCGCCGGGGCGGATCTGGTCATGCTTGGGTCACTGCTTGCTGGCACCGCTGAAAGCCCGGGCAACCTGATCCAGCATCAAGGACGCACCTTCAAAGAATACCGCGGCATGGGCAGCCTGAAAGCGATGCGCAAAGGATCCGGCGACCGGTACGGACAAAATTCATCCGGCAAACTCGTCCCCGAAGGCGTAGAAGGACGCGTGCCATACCGCGGACCTCTCCGCGATACCATTTTTCAGCTTCTCGGAGGCCTGCGCTCCGGCATGGGATATGTGGGAGCCGGCACCCTCGCCGAACTGCGCGCCAAAGCCCGCTTCACCCGCATCACCGCCGGTGGCCTGCGCGAAAGTCATGCCCATGACATCGTCATCACCGAAGAACCAGTCAACTACCAGGTCGGCAGCTAAAGACCGGTCGTCCTCACCAGTCGCCTCGAGTCCAAAGGGGAGAGGCCACACGACGAACCACGCCTACCCAGCCCCAATGGGGCATCCTGTGAAAGCCCAAGGCATCGCCCTAGGTTGAGGCCGTAAAACAGTGGCAAGCGATCAAGAAGCGGACTCAGGGCACCACCGGAATGCCTGACGCCGCGACGGCCCCGGTCACCCAACGCACAAAAAATACGCCGGACCAGCACTTCCATCAGAGCGGCGGCACGGCGGCCCGAAGCCGTTCCAAAAGCAGTTGTTCACGCACTTCCAGCGGGGTGGTTTCCAAACGGGCCAGATCATCCCTAGCCAGAGCGACTTCACCCTGATCGAGAGCCAGCGCGGCCCGAGCGAGACGCAACCGCGCCGCCGGCGGGTCGAGCGCCACGGCCATACTGGCGTAGCGCAAGGCCGCGGGGCGATCGTCCTCATCAAGCGCGAAAGACTGGAGATTGTTGAGCATCCGCAGCACCATTTCCGGCACCGTGGCTGGCGTCAGGGCCGCGGTTTCGGGCTCATTGAGGATCGTCCCTCCATCATAGACATCAATGACCATCAACGGCTTGTCCGGAGCAACCCGCAAACCAACCACAAAATGCCCGGCCCGCGGCAGCCCAACCAGATCCAGCCCCGCCCCGCGCCCTATCTCCATATACAAAGCACACAACATGATTGGAATACCCTCACGGTCGTCCAAAACCTCCGGCAGTCGACTGTTGGCGCGATTGCCATAATCGAAGCGTGCCGCGTGAAATCCATTCTCCCGGAAAAAAAACTCATTCAGCCGCGCCAGCGAACTTTCGGGCGAGGCGGTCGCCTCCTCCGCACCGATCCGCCCGGCCAGTTCTTCTCCCAGCCGCGCGATGCGCGAGCGATACGCCTCCACCTCAACGTCGGGCCGGTCCAGTCGGGCCAACAACAAAGCGGCGTGGATCAATCCACCCCCGGGTTCCTTCAAGGCGGCCTGCACAGCCAGCTCAATGGTGGCTTGATGAGTGCGAGCCGCCAAGCGGCGAAACCGCGCGGCACTTTCCTCCATGCGTCGGGCTTCGCGCAGGTATCGTTCGGTTTCGACATCGGCCGCGGAGGGGGTGAGATCGACCCCGAGGCGAAATTTCCGGAAAGCGGGGTTTGTTTCGCGGAACTGTGCCAGTCCGGCCCGTCCTTCGCGCCAAGTGGTATCTGACGATTGCACGACCATTTCGCCATTGAGGAAGCAGGTGATAGTCCCGGCCTCGACCCGCACTCGGAGGTCATTCCAATCACCTGAAAGATAATGTTCGGAGCGGACTTCGGCGAGGATGGTCCATGAAAAGACATCGGGGCCGTCGAAGCGGACGAGGCGCAACGAGCCATTGCTCGGGTAAAATCCGTAGTGCCGGTCCGCCCCATCGGCGGCAAAGACAAGCCCCGCCGCACCGGATTCGTCGCCCAGCCGCACTTGGACGCCAAGCTCATATGGCAGCGACGGCACGGGCGCCGACGAGAGCAACAGCGCCCGCCCGCCAAACCCTGCGCCCCGACCGCCGGCACGCAACTCGCCCGCCCGCTGGGACCAGCGAACCCCAGCGCCCGGCCCCGGCTGCCAGACAACCGGATCCAACGCGCCAATCGTTTGCCAACGGGCCATGGGAACCGGATTCGGACGGGCCAGCAATACCTGCACCGCCGAAACCGGCAGGGCAAAACCCAGATTCGCCGTGCGTTGACTGCGCAGCGTGATCACCCCATGCACCCGTCCCTCCAAGTCCAGCAGCGGACCACCACTGTTGCCCGGCTCAATAGGCATCGCCACCTGCAGCATCTTCACCCCAGGAAAATCCTCGACCTCGCGCCGAGCCGAAAGCACGCCCTGCGCCACACTCGACGTCAATCCCTGCGGCGCCCCCAGCGCCATCACCTCGCTGCCATCCGGAAGCGGCAGTCCATCGGCCGGAGCCAGCGCCAACGGCGGAAAATCAGCCCACGTCTTTCCCTCCGGAAGCGGCCCCTCAAGCACCGCCAAATCCATGGTCCGATCCCAAGCATGGATCGCCGTCGCCGCCGTCACCGCCCCGTCCGGCCACTCGATCTTCACCGCCCGCCCCTCGCCAATCACATGAAAATTCGTAGCAATCATCCCGTCACCCACCACAAAACCGGTGCCGACTCCGCCGTCACCGTCCGCACGGTCAGCCTGCCGCAACGTCACCACCGATCGCCGAGCCGCCGCCGCCACTCTCTCCACCAATGACGCCTCCGCCCCGCGAGCCACCTGCGCGTCACTCCACCCGATGAGAATCAGGACCAGACCAGATACCATGCGAATCATCGCGTCATTTTAACCATCAATGCCATCCTGTCGCGTCCTCTGGAGGACTTTTGACACACCGCCGGACGACCGCCAAGGTACCCCAACCGGAGCGGCCCGTTCCTCCTGCTGGCCACGCCTTCTTCATCTCCATCATTCACCCGTCCCATCACTGATCATGCCGTTTTCCTTGTTCCTCGCGCTGCGCTATTTGAAGCCCAAGCGATCGGCCATCTCGGTCATCACCCTTTTTTGCGTCATGGGGGTGATGCTGGGGGTGGGCGCTTTGATCGTTGTCATGAGCGTCATCAACGGCATTCAGAAAAAAGTCCGTGAGGAATTGCTGTCGTTCGAGCCGCACATTGTCGCCATCGAACATTCATGGCCAGAGAGAACGTCCTCCGAATCCCCTCCCAACTGGCGAGCCGTCGCCGAAAACCTGCGCACCCTGACCACCGCGGTGACCGCAGTCACCGCCGCCATCGAGGTGCCGGGCACCGTGGAAACTCCGCGTCAGGACGGCAGCAAAAGCCTTGTACCCGTGCAGCTGAGTGCCATCGACCCCCGAACCGCCGGCCTCGAGTCAAAACTGCGGTTTATCGAAGGTTCCGCCGATCTGGATGGCGATCACGCCCTTATCTCTGAAGACATGTCCATGCGCCTTGGTGTAACTGTCGGAGACACCATTACCGTTCAGTCATTCCGCAACGCGGAGGAAGCGTACCAGATGATCGATCAATGGGAAAAAACTCCCAAGGAGGAACGCGGCGAGCCAGACGTCTGGTTCGAAAAAATTAAACAAGTCGTGCAGCCGGCCGAACTCGTCGTCACCGGCATTTTCCGCACTCCACAACGACTGGTCCCCATCTTCATTCCCCTTCACATCGGAGCCGAAATGATGGTCAAAGGCGGACAAATCGACTACCTCGGCATCACCACTCCCGATGCCCTCGACGTCGGCCGCTACCGCGAGCAGGTCGAGCGCGCCCTGCCGGAAAACTGGACGTGCGACACCTGGCGCGAACGCAATCGCACGTATTTCGATGCCGTCGAAAGCGAGCGTGGCATGCTCTATGTCCTGCTGTTGCTGATCATGATTGTGGCTGCCTTCTGCATCATTGTCACCCTAGCCACCGTGGCCATTCACAAACGCAAAGAGATCGGCGTCATCCGATCGCTCGGAGCGAGGCTCTCACAAATTGTCGCGGTCTTTGTACAGCAGGGCATCATTGTCGGGTTCCTCGGCACCCTCTGCGGAATACTGGGAGGACTGGTCTTTCTTCACTATCGAATGCAGGTCAAAACGCTCGTGCAGGTGCTTTTTGGCGTGGAAATCCTAGATCCGGCCATCTATGGCGTCAGTGAAATCCCCAGTGAAGTGCAGGCCGATGATCTGATGGTTATTTGCGGCATCTCGATGATCGTCAGTACACTGGCTGGAGTTATCCCCGCCTTCATCGCCGCCGGTCAGGACCCCGCCAAAGCGCTGCGCTCCGAATAGCCAAAGCCACACGCCCCCGCCGCCCGCCACCTCTCCGATCTTCATCATGGATTTTTACATCACCCAAAACAGCGTCCGCCGCGGTCCCCTTCGCGTCTTTCAAGTCAAAGAGATGCTCGACCGCGGCGAACTTGCGCCCAGTGACCTCGGCTGGCACAGCGGCCTGACCGGCTGGCTGCCGCTGAGCGAAATCGACGCCATTGCGCCGTACCTACCAGGGGCCACGCCGCCGGCCGAGGAAGAATCAACAGAACCCTCCCCCACGGAAAAAATCGATGAGGCCCCAGCCACCGCTGCCACCCCATGGGGCAGCCATCACGATCAG
>JALRGB010000094.1 GCA_023253575.1 Verrucomicrobiales bacterium | reverse complement strand
ACTGTGCGGGCTGCAAGCCGCAGGAATCAGCCAGCAAGTTCCCCATCCTCTCCCGCAGCACCGCCTCCAGTGCTCCCCTCCGGCGGACAGTCATTTTGAGGGTACCCAACGCACTCTGCACCTGCATGATCAACTCGAACTCGAGCCGATGAATTTCCTCAATCAAGGGCATCAACTCACGAGTCAATGCATCCATGATCCGGTCCAGCCGCACCCGTTCAGCTTCCAACTTCTCGCGCCCAGTCTCCAGACGCGCCATCAGCCTATTAAATTCAATTTGAGCCGGACTCAGCACCGCTCCCGCCGCAGCCTTGAGAACCAACGCTCCCTTGCTTTCCACTTTCAGAGGCACAGCCACCATCGAAGCAGAATCGACATCATCAGAAGAACTAATCAGCACAATGAAAGGCTCAATGAAAGCACCCGCCAAGTCAACCGCCCACAGAAAATTTGTTATTAACTGTTAAAAGAGAGTCATTTGTGCAGCCGCGGCCGTAGGCAGGCCTTCAGCGGCGTCGCCGCTAGCGTCTGTGGCGACGGGTCGCGTCCGGGACGGTCGGCGTGTGACTCGGGCAGCCGTCTGGTCGGCGCCGTCTTCCGGCGAGGCGGCATTGGACTCGAGGTGCGCCAAAATCACCCGGGCCCGAGTGATGATTTCGTCAGGGAGGCCGGCGAGGCGAGCCACGTGGATACCGTAGCTTTTATCGGCGGCGCCAGCGATGATTTTGCGGAGAAAAATAACCTGATCGTTCCATTCACGTACGGCCACGTTGTAATTTTTCACGCCAGCGCGCGATTTAGCGAGCGCGGTGAGTTCATGATAGTGGGTGGCAAACAGGGCCCGGGCGCCGATGGTATCATGCAAATATTCGGCAATACTCCATGCCAAACTGAGACCGTCGAACGTGCTGGTGCCGCGCCCAATTTCATCAAGGATGATCAAGCTGCGCGGGGTGGCATTGTTGACGATCATCGCTGTTTCGTTCATCTCGACCATGAACGTCGACTGTCCCCGGGACAGGTCATCGCTGGCACCCACTCGCGTGAAGATCCGATCGACCAAGCCGATTTCGGCGCTGGCGGCGGGAATGAACGACCCGGTCTGAGCCATCAGTGTGAGCAAGGCGACCTGGCGGATATACGTGCTTTTGCCGGCCATGTTGGGACCGGTGATGATATGGAGGCGCGCCTGCTCCGGCTCCAGCGCGACGTCATTCGGCACGAAACGTTCACCTCCAGCGACCTGATCGAGGACGGGATGACGTCCGTCCTTGATGTAAAGGGCGCGACTTTCGTTGAGCAGCGGACGGCAATAATTAAAGAGGCGCGCAGTTTCGGACATGGCGGCCAACACATCCAGCGTACCAACGGCGGCGGCCGTGGTCTGCAAATCATCCAATCGTTCGGTGATGCCAGCGCGGAGTTCGTGGAAGAGCTCCATTTCCAACTTTTTAGCGCGCTCTTCGGCGCCGAGGATCTTGTCCTCGATTTGTTTCAATTCCGGAGTGATGAAGCGTTCCGCGTTCACCATGGTTTGTTTCCGGTGGTAATGGGGCGGGGCTTTTTCCGCATTGGCTTTGGAGATCTCAATGAAGTACCCGAAGACGCCGTTGTAGCGAATTTTCAACGACTTGATGCCAGTCGCCTCCATCTCGCGCGTCTGGAGCTGGGCGATCCATTCTTTGCCCTGACCGGAAGCATTGCGCAGGTCATCGAGTTCCTGATGGTAGCCGTCACGGATGAATCCGCCTTCCTTGATGGTGGCTGGCGGCTCGTCGATGATAGCGCGGTCGATGGCGGCGGCCAGCTCGCTGAAATCCGCTACCTCGGCGAGCAGGGCGGCGGCCAGTCCTGATGTCGAAGCGGGCGCGGGAGCGGCAGGATCTAAGGGCGCGCCGTCGACGCGATCGACGCGGTCCTCGGCGATCACGCTGGCCAGCGAAGTGCGCAGGTCTGGAAGGATTTTGAGAGAGGCGCCGAGCGCCTGCAGGTCGCGACCGTTGCCACTGCCTTGACTGAGGCGGCCGGCGGTGCGTTCGATATCTTTGACGCCTTTGAGCTGATCGCGCAGGGCACCAAGCAAGGACGGGCGCTGGATGAGGGTGGCGATGACATCCTGCCGTGCTCGGAGGGTATCGAGGTCGCGCAGCGGGCGAAGGATCCAGTCGCGCAAGCTACGGGCGCCCATCGGGGTGGACGTGCGGTCGAGGGCTCCGAGCAGGGTGCTGGTTTTGCCAGCGCGGCTGTGCACGAGGTCGAGGTGTTGTTGAGCGGCGCTGTCGAGGATGACAAAACTACTGGTCTGATACGGCTGGAGTCGGCGCAGGTGGCTGACCGTTCGCTGCAGCGAGTGTTTGAGGTAGTGGAGGATGGCCCCGGCGGCGCCCACGGCGGCGGTCATGCTGGTGCAGCCAAAACCATCCAGTGACTGCACCTTAAAATGTTCCCGCAACGTGAAGACGGCTTGGTCGTAGAGAAAGGCGTAGCTATCGTGGACCTGAGCCGCCGGGAGCCGGCCGAAGGTGACTGCCTGTTCGGCGCTGAAAAGCACTTCCGCCGGCCCCAGACTGGCCAGTTCATCCTCGAGAGCGCGGGCATCTGTGAATTCCGCGAGCCGAAACAAACCGGTCGTATGATCAGCGTAGGCCAGCCCGAGAGTTTTACCCTCGGCGAAAACGGCGGCCAAATACAACGGGCGGTCGTCATCCAGCATTGCCATGTCACTGACGGTTCCCGCCGAAATGACTTGGCTGATTTCCCGGGTGGTCAGTTTTCCGGCGATGGGCTCGCTTGTTTGCTCGGCGATGGCCACGCGTTTCCCGGCCTTGACCAGCCGGCGCACGTACCCCGGGGCAGCGTGAAACGGCACCCCGGCCATCGGAATGCCATTTCGCTTGGTCAGCGTCAGACGGAGGATGTCTGCAGCCGTCTGCGCATCCTC
>JALRGB010000019.1 GCA_023253575.1 Verrucomicrobiales bacterium | reverse complement strand
GGCTGCACGTTGGTGGCGGCAAACCATTTTTCCAAGTCGCGTCTCAGATGGCAGTTGTGTGTTGGGAGTACGGCGGGCGCTTCGTCGAGAGAGTGGGGGAACCGTCCCTTCAGCTTCTTGGCGAGGGCTGGCATCGCGCAGAACGTCACATCTGAAGTGCCCAGCAGATGATTAAAGACTTGGCCTGAGACTTCGGGAGAAGCCGGTTCGTCCGACGGCACCACGTCGCTTCGGTACGTCGTCAACTGGGCTACGAGATCGGGGAGTTTGCCCTCATGGCAGGTCACTTGGATGGCTGGCTGATGCTCGAAAAGCGGGCGCATAATCTCGTAGCTCAAGAGCTTTGGCAACGAATCTCCAGCCCGTAAGGGCTTGATTGCTGCAGGGGATGCCCTTCCTGACTATTCTTCCACAGGTGAGCCAAGGTTGGGTTGTTTAAAAGACGTAGTTGATGCCGAGTGCGGTGCTACGGCCTTCGAAACGATCGCGCGCGCCGAATTCGACCACGTGGCGGAGCAACAGGCTGGCTTTCTGCGGGACAAACCACCATGCAGCGTAAAGGCCGGCGCCAAAGAGTCGGTCGTGCGTGTCGGGTGCGGCGGCGTTGAAGCCGGTGTCGTCGGTGGTCTGCCATTGGCCGAAACCGAAGACCCCGGCCTCGAAGCTCGGGTTGAAGACGTGTTTCATTCCGACATCAAGCGTCAGGTGGTCGCCTGGCGTGAGGTCGAGCCCCTTCTTGTCGCTGTTAGTTTCGTAGGCGAGCGAGGCATTAAGAAGTGTCTGACGCTGATCGTGGAGGGACCATGCGGTGGACGCGCGGAAGACGTGCGACCAGAAGCCAGCGCCGGTATTATCGATGGCGGCGGGATCGTACGTGCCCGTCGGAGCCCAGAAACCGTAGGAGACGCTGAAATCCCATTCCTGAGTGCGCCAGGTCAGCCACAGCGGCTGCACGTAGCTGTCCTGAAAGCCCCAGACCTCCTCGTCGATCCGGATGCCGCTTCCGAGGGCGCTGAGGTCGGCGGCGAGGCTGGTCTGGCCCACGATTGGCATGATCAGGGTGGAGACATCCGCTGCGAGCAGTTTGAAGCCGGGGCTCCAGATGAGCATGGGGATGATCTGAATTGATTCGACCTCAATGTCCAGATCGATGCGGGTATTGGAGACATCGAAGCCGGTGAGTTGATTGCCCGCGCTGTCGCGCAGTGCGGTGGTCAGGTAGTGATTTCCGTAAAGTGCGAGGATGAGGCCTTCGGGCGGAGCGAAGAAGTCGCCGGGGTTAAAGGCGCCACCGCCTTGATGGCCGATTTCTCCTGCCTTGGCGATGGGGCACGTGCTGAGCAGGGCGGCGATGAGTAATTTTTTCATGGGCGTTTCATTCATCAAGCAGGGTGAAGTTCTCGTCTTCGATACCCGCGAGTATGGGCGCGATTTTGAGAGGCATCACACCGGCGACGCCGGGAGGTGGCAGGCATGGAGATGGGTGGGCGGGAGGCGGCATTGGGTTATTGTAGGGTTGTGCTTACTGGCCCGGTTTGAGGGTGCCTCCTTTTTGTCGAGGCGGGAATTTTTCGAGCGACTCGCGGTGGGTGGCGAGTGCGTCTTGAACCTGTCCGCCCCAGGCGACACCGAGCTCCATGGCGGTGAATTGGGCGTGATGGGTGTCATGCCGTTCAAAGGGATCCATGCGCAGGTTGAAGAGCAGGGCGCTGGGTTTGTTGTAGTCGAAGAATCCTTCGCGTTGCTGAAAGTGTGACTTCCAGTTGCCAATGCGGATCGCCGTGAGATTCATTTCGTTGTAGTAAAAAACGACGTGGCGCTGGGACGGCGCCTGACCGGTCCAGTGTTCGAGGTTGTTTACCCCGTCGATCAGCACCTGATGGGACTCTTGCAAACGGTTTCCGACGTCGGCAACGCCGGCCGCTGCGGCGAGAGTGACGAAGAGGTCCTCGTTGGTTTGAATGCCGTTGGAAATTTTGCCGGGCTGGATGTGTGCTGGCCAGCGCACGAGCATAGGGACTCGCACTCCGCCTTCCCAGGTGGTGGCTTTTTCACCGCGGAAGGGAGTCGTGCCGGCATCGGGAAACCAAGCTACCATTGCGCCGTTGTCGGCGGTGAAGGCGACGATGGTGTTTTCAGCGACGCCCAGCGCGTCGAGCTTACCGAGCAGTTGTCCGACCTGACTGTCGAGTTCCATCATGCCGCAGCCGTAAATGTCATTTTCGGAAGTATGAGGCGCGGCCAGTTTTCGGTGGGCCTCGCGGAGACGGGTGTAGATGTGCATGCGCGAGGGATTGTGCCAGATGAAGAACGGCTTTCCGTCTCGCACCGACTTCTCCATGAAACTCAGCGCTCGGGCGCCGAATTCGTCGTCGACGGTTTCCATGCGTTTGCGGGTCAGCGGGCCGGTGTCCTTGATGGTCTGTTTACCGACCCGTCCGAAGCGGCCATCGACGGTGGGGTCGTCGATATCGGACGCGGCGCAGTCGAGCACACCGCGCGGCCGGTAGCGTTCGTTGAATCCTTTGTCTTTCGGCCACTCGGCGAGTTCTGGTTCCTCCTCGGTATTGAGGTGATAGAGGTTCCCGTAGAATTCATCGAAGCCGTGGACGGTCGGCAGATGTTCATTGCGGTCGCCAAGGTGGTTTTTGCCGAATTGTCCGCAGCGATAGCCCAGCGGCTTGAGGACCTCTGCCAGTGTGGGGTCGCGTGGGTCCAGTCCGATGGGCGAGCCCGCCATGCCCACGGTGGTAAGGCCGGTTCGGATGGGGAGCTGCCCGGTGATAAAGGCGGCACGGCCGGGAGTGCAGGTGGGATGGGAATAATGGTCGGTGAAGAGTATTCCTTCCCGTCCGATGCGGTCGATGTTGGGCGTCGGTACGCCCATCATCCCGTGTGAGTACAGATTAATGTTCGAGATGCCGACGTCATCGGTCATGATGACCAGAATGTTCGGCCGGGTGGTCTGGCCGTAGGCGGCGAAGGTGAGGAGGGTGAACAGAAGCAGTAATTTCATGAGGAGGGGAAGGGTGGGAAAAAAAACTCAATGCACTTAGGGTTAGTGGGAAGGAGGGAGGTGCAGGCTGGGGGAGTGGAAAAACATGATCCGGGGCGGTGAGCTGGAGGGGGGGATGATTGGGGAGGCCTGTGAGTAGGGTGATGTGAGTCAGCGCGGTGGAGTCGATCTGTCTTCCGGTTAAAGCATATGTGTTTCGGCGATGGGGCCAAGAATTATTGGGGATGGATCTGCCGCCGGATCAGTTCGGCGATGAAGACTTTGGCGGCCTCCGGGATCGTCGATCCAAATTTAAGCGTCCGATCTTGAGTTTCGACAATGATCAACGGTTGCGGTTGATTATTCACGGTCACGTCGGGCGAATGATGAATGCGCACACGCGTGCTCTGATCATATGGATGCCGCCGTGTCCAAGCCAGCGGACCCAGTCGCAACGCGACAGCCAGCGTGCCACCCGAAAAAGAGATCTGCCAGCGTCCGAATAAGTTGAACAGAATAAAACTCACTAACACCACCGTCCCGAGCAAAAACGGCAGGCCAAACAAGCTCGTGGTCATGTCAAACTTGCCCTTGGCAATCTGCGTACCATAGATTCCGAACATCGACATCCCGGACCACACGGCAGTAAAAGGAATCAAAAAATAAACGACTGGAGAAATCTTCTTGTAGATGATCGTCTGTCCGTGAATCACGCTTTCT
>JALRGB010000003.1 GCA_023253575.1 Verrucomicrobiales bacterium | reverse complement strand
GAGTCGCGAGTGTAGCACGCCTTTCGACAATGGGAAGCGGATCGTGCGGCGCCTTCACTTTGACTTTTTCCGAAAGCCCGGCGGAGAGTGTCGGCTTCCCGGCATCTCGCAGGCCACGCTTTGCTAGGCCCCACGGCAACGACCGCCGTCAACTCACGGCCACCATCCGCCTCTTCGCGCGCCGGACGGGGTGCCCGCCCGCGGTGGATGGTTATTTTAGGTCTTTGAGGACAGTCGTCGCTTCCGCGGCGTCATCGCCCGTCAATCCAGTGGCGACAGCCTGCGTCAGGCTTTCGCGGGCGGCGTCTTTTTGACCGAGCGCGAGCTGCGATCGGCCGAGGGTGAACCAGGCTTGCGGACTGGAAGCCTTGGTTTTGGCCGCTTCCTGCAGCAAATCAACGGCGTAGCGATAGTCTTTCCGGTAATAGCTCAACTGGCCTAGGGTTTCGGCGAGGTCTGCATCGGCGGGCCATTCCTTGCGAGCTTTCACCACTAGGTCATAAGCGCGAGTCCGCGAAGCAGGATCCGCGGCCAGCAGGATGGCGAGCTGCTTTTGGGCCGGAGTGAAGGACGGATAAATCTTCAAGATTTCCTCGCAAGTGGCCATGGCGGCGGCGGCCTGGCCAGCTTTTTCTTCCACAGCGGCCCGCCCAAATAAGGCCGGCACATAGCGGGCATCCTGCGCCAGCACGGCCTCAATGCGGGCCACATCCGCGCCCGGAACCGTGGTCAAATCAAGAAAACCCGTGGCTTCCGCAGCGATGGTCGGTTCTGGACCGACCGCCAAAGCCGATTCCATGGCCGCACGGGCTTCCGCTACCCGGCCCAAACTGTAAGCCGCCCGACCAAGACTGACCAGATGAACGGCATTCTTCTCTCCCCCTTGGGTCGCTTCCCGCAATAGATCGTAGGCCCAAGCATGGTCGCCAGCCTGATGAACCAGCCCTCCCAGCTCGCCCGCCACCGCGCGGTCGGAACGGGCCAACTCCCTCGCCTTCCGCGCAAATTCAATCGCTCGGGCCGGGTTTTGCAGCGGTCCAGCATTCAAATCGACCAAGCGCAGCGCGGCCGCCAGCAATCCCGGATTGCGTTCCAAAGCCACGGCATACGCTGCCGCCGCCTCCGGGAATTTTTTCTCTTGTTCCAATGCTTCCGCCAGCCGCTGCTGCAGCAACGGGTCATTCGGACTGGCTCCTGCCAGCGCAGCGAGCTCAGCGCTTGTCTGCGGCAGGGCCGCCTCCCCTGAAATCAAAGCCAACCGCTGCCGCGCCTCAGGCTTGGCCGTAAAATCATCCGGCCCCGCCACCGCCGCCGCCAAAGCCTTCCGCGCGACCTCGGTCTGCCCCATGGCCGCCGCCGCCAAACCAAAATGAGCCTGAATCTCGGGATGATCCGGAATCTGCGTCACCGCTTCCTGCGCCAACGCAAAGGCCTGCGGGAAATCACCTCGTCGATACAAAACCCAGCTCAAGGTGTCCGCGACAAATGCCGCATCAGACTTGGCCTCAGGCGTCAAGGCCCCAGCCACCGACGGTTGCAGGCTGCGTGCCTGTCGCGCCATATCAAAGGCCGCATCAAGCTTGTTAAAATGATCGACATACAGCGTAGCCAGATTGTTGAGCAGCGGCACATCCGGCGTCTTCACCACTCCCAGCAGCCGCTCGTAGGCCTCCAGTGACTTCTGATGGTCTCCCAGCTGATTGGCGACGATGCCCAGCAAGCGCAGGGCCCCCTCGTCCTTTGGATTCGTCGCCAGTCGTTCTTCACATTTCTGCAGAGCCTGAGGCAGTTGCCGGGTTGATGCATACAACCGGATCAGCAAATCGTTGGCTCCGAGATGGTCTGGGCTGAGTTCCAAGGCCTTGAGCAGCGCCGTTTCGGCCTTGGGCAAGTCTTCCCGGGCCAAATAAATGCGTCCTTCGGTAAAGGCGGCAAAAGCCGAAGCGGGATCGCTGGCGCGCAAGGCCTCCACCCGCGCCAGCGCGGCTTCCGATTTATCCTCGGCCAGATCCAAATCAACAAGACGAGTCATCGCCGCCATCTCACCAGGAACAAGGGACAACACTTTTTCGTACGCCCCCCGCGCCTCCTGCAACTGCCCGGTCTGCAACAAAAGGGAGCCGAGACGAGCGTGATATTCAGGATTCTCCGGACGCAACTGCAAGAGCCCATAGACTCCCCTCAAGGCCTCATCAAACCGGCGCTGCGCCTCCAGCGCTTGCACCATGAAAAAGATGGCCGGCTCAGACTTGGGGTCCTTGACCAACAGCGCCTGCATGGCCGGCACCACAGCCGCCGGGTTTCCCGCACGCAAATTAACCTCCGCCTGCAACAACGCAGCCTCCACAAACTCCGGCCGACTTTTCAAAACGTCCGCCAACACAGCCCCCGCCGCCGCCAGCTCGCCAATCTGCAACTGCCTCCGCGCCAATTGTAACCGCACCACCGGCTGACCGGCATACACTTGGTCCAACCGCTGCAATACCTCCACCGCCCGCGCCGATTCATTGTTGGACATTAATAGTTCCGACTGCAGCAAACGCGCCCCAATATTGTCGACATCAATAGCAAAAATTTTGTCCAATATCGCCAACCCCCCGACCACATCTTTCGATGTGCCCGCCATCTGTGCAGACATCATCAACGCCGGCACATAATCAGGCGCCTTCTCAAGTAGGCCCGCAATCAGCTTCTTCGCTTCTTCAATCTGGCCCTGCTGCGCTTTAAACTCAGCCAGCTTCATTCGCTCGGGGGATCGCACCGGTGCCAGTTCCGAACCTTTCTTGATCGACTGCTCAGCTCCGGCCAGATCCTTGCGCCCAAGCCGCAGCGAACCAGCTGTCAGATGAGCCACCACTGACTCGGGCTCAGCCACCAACGCCTTGGCCACCGCATCCTCCGCCTCCAGCACTTTGCCGGCACGCATCAAAAACGGCACCGACGCCAAATGAAATGCCGCCGAATTGCGGTTGGGAAAACTATCGATCAGCAGGCGAGTGGCTTCCACCTCTTCGGGCGTGCGCGCTGTCTGCGCCATCATCAGTAACGCTTCCCCATTAGCCGGATCCATCTTCAAGATGGTCTGCGCTTCATCACGCGCCCCAGCCGTGTCCCCAAGCCCCATAAAAGCAAAAACCAGCCGCACCCGCAACGGGACAGACAAGACCCCGCGCCGGCGCGCCTCGGCAAAATAACGACCCGCCGGAATCCCAGACCCCTGCAAGGACCAAATCAACCCGAGCTGGCCCATGACCTCGGCGTCACCCTTGCCACGCTGCACCAACGACATGTATTCAACCTTGGCTTTTTCCAGCTCGCCAGCCGCCAGCGCCGCCGAGGCCCGCTCCTTGGACCGCGCCTTGCGCGCCTCCCCAGAACAACCGGTGACACCGACAACAACCAAAAAACAAGCCGCAAAGGCGAAAGAACGAAGGAAGGAAGAAAACATAACGGAAAACAGAATGGAATGAATGGAATAAAGGAGGGAAATAAATCTATTCGCGTTGAATACCCAGTTTTTGCATCAACTCGTACAATGTCGGGCGGCTCACCCCCAAGTCCTGCGCCGCCGCGCTAATCCGGCCGCGGTGGCGCCGCAATGACTGTTCGATGAGTGTGCGCTCGACTTGTTCGCGGGCCTCCTTCAAGCTCATGGCCGCGCGGTCTTCGCCCGTCAATTCGGCCAGCTCCAAATCTGCGGCCGAGATGCGGCCGCCGTCCGCCATGATGACGGCCCGCTGCACGCGGTTTTGCAGCTCCCGCACATTGCCCGGCCATTGATAACGGCTGAGCGCCCGCACGGCATCCGGACCGAATGACAATTCACCACGGCCGTTTTGCGCCGCATACCGCTTCAGAAAATCCCGGGCCACCACCTGCACATCCTCCCCGCGGTCACGCAATGGAGGCAAATTCAACACCACCACCGCTAGCCGGAAATACAGGTCCTCCCGAAATCCGCCACTCTTGATCGTTTCTTTCAAATCCGCATTCGTCGCCGCCACAATCCGCACATCACTCTGAATCTCTTGGCGCCCGCCCACCCGCTGAAATGTCCGCTCCTGCAAAAATCGAAGCAACTTGACCTGGATCGGCAACGGCAATTCGCCAATCTCATCGAGAAACAACGTCCCTCCGGCGGCGCTTTCGATCAATCCTTTGCGCTGCATGCTGGCCCCGGTAAACGAGCCTTTTTCATGCCCGAAAAGCTCGCTTTCCATCAAACTTTCAGGAATGGCATTGCAGTTGATGGCGACGAAGGGCCCGGTCTTGCACTGGCTGCGCCGGTGAATGGCCAGCGCCGTCATTTCTTTGCCGGTTCCGCTTTCGCCTAAAATCAACACGGGCGCACTACTGGTCGCCACCTTGCGGATGACCCCATAAAGATCCTGCATCGGCCGACTGGTCCCCACCATGCCCTCGAACGTGTCCGCCAACAGCCCATGCTGCAGCTGCGCATATTCGCGCTCCAAAGAAGCGACGTGAAACGCCCGCCGCAACAAGAGCTTCAACTCCCCGATCTCCACCGGCTTGGTCAGAAAATCATAAGCCCCAGCACCCACCGCCTGCAGGGTATTCTCCTTCTCCCCTTGCCCCGACACAATGATCACTTTGGTCAAACGATCAATCGCCAGCAGCTCCGAGAGCGCCGCCAACCCCTCGTCAGGCGCATTCGGATGCGGCGGCAACCCCAGATCAAGCATCACCACCGCCGGACGCGACGTCGTAAAGGCACTCACCGCGCCCGCACGATCCTCCGCCAATAGAACCTCGTACTCCTTGCTCAAAGCCCATTTCATCTGGGTCCGGATGTCCTCGTCATCATCGACAATCAAAAGCTTGGGATTCATTGGGGGGTGGGTGTGATGGGGAGAAACATCCTAAACGTACTCCCAGAACCTGGCGTGCTCTGGACCTGAAGATTACCTCGATGCGCCTCGATGATCAACTTAGACTGAAACATCCCGATCCCGAGGCCTTTCTTTTTTGTCGTCTGAAACGGGCGAAACAAAGATTTGCGGATGAATTCCGCACTCATCCCACAGCCGGTATCGCTCACCGTCATGACCACCCGGCCGCCCGCCAAGGCCGTGGCCACCGTCAAGCACCCCTGCCGCCCCATCGCCTCCCGGGCATTGATCAACAGATTCGTCACGACCGTGGTCAACTGCCCCATATCCGCGCGCACCAAAGGCAACGGCTGCAAATCACGCACCACCTCAATATCGCCAAAACCGCCCACCTCCAACACACATTTTTCCACCAGCGCATTCAGATCAACCGCTGACCATTTGAGCTCCAAATTGTGTCGCAAGGTACCCAGCCGCTCGATGATCTGGTTGATCCGGCCCACCGTGCCCCCAATCGCCCGCAACGCATCAGCCCGGAACTCAGGATCATCAAAATGCTCAGGTAAATTCTGCAGCATCAACCCAAGGCTGGAGGCCGCATTTTTCAAGTCGTGCACGAAAAACGTCGACATCGTCTGAAACGCCTGCATTTCGCGCCCCTGCATCAAATCTTCCGTCAGCCGAAGCCGTAGCAACCCCGCCGCCACTTGGTCGCCAATGCACCTGAGCAAATCCTGCTCCTCCACCGACCATGGCCGACCATTCACCCGGTCAGCCAAAATCAGCAGCCCTTTGCACCGGTCACCCACCATCAACGGCAACGCTTGACGGGTCCCGCCATTTTCAAAATGCCGTAAACTCAGCAAGGCCAGCGGCCCAGCCCACGGCGGCGCCGCCCGGTCCAAATCAAACGGGCCAGCCACCTCCCGCAAACCCGCCTGCACTTCCTCCGTCAAAACTAACCCCGCCTGATCCGATCCGTCAGGCAATCGGTCCGCTGTCGACTCCGCAAAAACGAGCCGCCCGCTCGCCGCCTCAACCCGCCATAACGTCACCGACAACACGTCAAAGGTCGACGCCACCAGCTGGACCGCCTCTTTCATATACGCTTCCTCACCCAGCTCAGCCGACAACCGGCGCGTAAACTGCGTCCAGACAGCACGCGAATCGTGCTGGGGACGCCTGAAATGCCGCGCCACCCAGAGCCGGACATGCTGCCGCAAACGCTGCGAAAAAAGCAGCAAAGCCAACCCCACCACCCCCAGCAAAACCACCAGCGATTGAAATTCAAAGCTGCCAAAACCACCAAGATGCGCCGCCAGCTGCGCCAACACCCCAACCACAAAAAGATACCCGCCCACCAACAGCAAAACTACCGAGGTCTGCAACACCGTGCGCGACGGGTAAATGTCAATCTCGCCAAATCCATGCCGAATATGCCCAACCACTAGCAAAATCCCCCCCAGTAACAACGCACCCGTCTCGACTTGCACCATCCCCCTCTCCTGAGCCGTAAAAAGTAATGCCTGACTGTGACAATAAATCCGGACCCCAAAAATCAATGATAACCCCAAGACCACAAACTTGATGCGCCATTGCATGGTCCCCACCGCCGCCCGGAACGTCCGCTCCACATTGACCAAAACCGCCACAAAGGAAACCAACATCACCAACTGCCAGACCCGAGTCCAAAAACCCGGCCTGATCCAAAAACCACCCGCCCCACGGTCCCCCAAAGCCACCGCCACATCCCCACGCCCCACCACCGCCAACCCCACCGGTACCACCAAAGCCGCCACTAACCACCACCACCGCAACGCCAAATCATCCCGCGCCGTGCCCCGCGAATAAGCCAGACTAAAAGCCAACCACACCGCCGGTAAAAAAGCCTCCACCACATACGCCAAAGATTGCCATAACCACACCTCCGCCACCGACTGCGCCCGTAAACTCAAAACAGCCAACACCGCGTCCACCGCAAAAATTAACATCCCCGCCGCAAAAAAACCGCCCGCCAAAGACCGCCGCTGGAAAATCAATCCCGTCACCGCCAGCCCAAAACTAAGGACCGCAGCAGCCGCAGAAAGAACTACTCCAAGTGTCATGCCAATCAAAAAAACGAAAGGAAAAAATCAGCCAGATCAACGCACCTTCATAGCACACGCCCAGCCGAAGACCAGCAATGTCCTTAATAAGAGTTGATTAGCAAGAAATAAAATAAATAATTTACATTTTTAGTAAAGACCATAAAATAGAAGGACACCACCCACGTCCCATGAATGCCTTTTTCCAGTTTCCGATCGCCAGCCCACTGCCACCGGCATCCACCGGCCCAACGCGCCGCTTTTCCTCCCCTTCCCGCGTCCGACGCGGCCTCGGACTTCTGGCCCTCTGCCTGCTGTCACTCGGGCTCCCGCTGATCATTCCAGCCACCGCCGGTGATCTTTCTGCGACCACTCCATCGATCGACCTCATCTGGAATGCCAACCCCGAGCCGGAATTGGTTGGGTACAAAATCTATTACGGCACGGCCTCCGGAGTTTACACACAGAGTGTGGATATAGGCAATCAGACCACCGCCACCCTGACCAACCTAAGTGTAGGGGTGACCTACTTCTCAGTCGTCACCGCTTACGACGCCGAGCGGCTGGAGAGCCCACCCTCGGTCGAAATCAGTTTTACCCCCGTCGCACCGCCACCTCCGCCCACCGTGACGTTGGAAACTCTCACCCCACCGGACAATAACCCGTTTCCAGAGAGCGAAACCGCCCCCCTCATTAGTGACCATTCGCCCCTGCCTTCCGGAGAATGCCGCTTTACCATCACCGCCCCAGCCGGTCAGACCCTCGAGATCTACGCCACCGCCGACCTCCTGAACTGGACTCAAGTGGCGACCTCCACCAATCCTTCCGGAATGCTCCGCGTCACCGACCACCAATCGGCCGACGGAATTCAACGGTTTTATCAAGTCCTGCCACGTTAAGTGGAATTCAGACGGAATTTCAAACACTCAGCACAGGCGCCGCATCCTTCAAGACACAGACACGAAAACACCAAGCGGCGGCGCCGCCGCCACTGTAGCTGGGGACGTTGGCCCCGGATTTCATAATTAGCCGAGAGGCCACATCCTA
>JALRGB010000711.1 GCA_023253575.1 Verrucomicrobiales bacterium | reverse complement strand
CGCAATGATCACCTTTCCCATTACAATCTGTAAGCTAGCATGCGCAGACCTCCACGCCAGCTGGTTTCTTCCCGGACCCGCCAGTCCGCGGCGTCGAGCCCCAGCACATCCGGCAACTCTCCCGGTAAAAAGCCGGCGCGGATGCTCACCACCATGTCGTGCTTGGTCGCCCGCCCCACGAATGGCAGCATCAAACGCGCATCCATGAGCGATTGCGCCGTGCGCCAGGGCTCCTGAAAACAGAGTACTTCGAAGTTCCTCATCAACGGCGCGAAACGACGCAACTCCTGCTCCTCAAAATGATGCAGAAACAGATTCGCCGCTAGAATACCGCCCGACGAGTGATCCAAACACTCGAAAACATCCCGCTGGTCCCACCCGATTTCCTCCGACAACCACCCCGGCCGCGGCGCAAGGTCGCAGGCCATTAAGGGAACACTCGCATGGTTTTTCGCGAGCCGCTCTAAGAACGTCCCCTGTCCCGCACCAATCTCCAACACGCCCCGCGCTCGCGCCTCCGGAAATTCACGGATCTGCCGCGCCATCCACCGCTCACTGCCCATCAGGAAATTGATCACCCTCAGATCGAACCGACCGCGCACAACGTCCGGATGCCCCGGAGGGAGTTGATCAAGGATTTCAGGTTCTACAATTCTCTGCATCGATTTGACACCGTGGCCCCAGCCTTTCCTAGGCGCAACCTTACCGATCTTCCTGAGTGAAGTTTGCTCATAACGGCGATCCTAGAGCATGGGTCAGGTCAAGACCGATCACACACATCACGATCTTCAGAACCAATACGTTGCCAATCCCATGCCCTGAGGGGGCATCGTATACCAGTCCAGGGTGCAAACCCTGGGAATACACCCCGAAAAAGAAATCCGCGTTCTGAAGGAAAGCCGCATAACCGCGAGATTCGAAAGGATCAGAAAGGTCATTGCCCACAGACCCACAAAATCGATTTCACCCAATCAGAATACAGTGAAATCGAAAAGGCTGCTCTCGCACTGATAATGATTATTCAGTGGATCGGCCACCACTGCGGCGACGTCGAAAAGCAGCAAAAGCAACTCCGCCTGCAATCAAGCCAACCACCGATGGTTCCGGTACAATAGTGATTTTTCCGGTCATACCCAAATGAGACGCTACGGTACATGTGTACCAGTAGTCGCCCACTTGACTCGGAATCCAAGTAATAAAGTCGGTGTTTAGTGCTGGCGGAGCTGGTGCTGGCGAAGCTGTAAAATCCGCAATCGGAGTTAGCGTGGCCGCTGTAATGTCAGCTGATATTGTAGATGTCCGAGAGTAAGATCCGTCCGTTCCAGTAATAAACGTGGAAGCACTGTTGTCCATGATGGCGAACGGATGGGCTGCGGCCGTCCGCTGAAACGTATACGTTTGCCCAATCTCCAGAACAAGTGTGGGATCACTCACGCCTGAAAAGGCGCCAGTGGAATCAGTCCAGCTGAAAAGGAAACCTGACGCGCCACTGTTGCCAATAGAGAATGCAACTCCCTCATTTACCAAGTATTTACTGGTGCTCAGGAGAGTTGTAGAGGCGTGCGAGAGAGGTGTCAATACGAGTAGACCAGATACGACACAAAATTGAATGAGTCGTGAATGTGATTTTTTTGTCATAGGGTGGAAGGTTAATCAGTACATTTAAGAACTATTACACTACGCGAGTGTGATGTATGCCATCGCTGTGAGAACGCAAGCCAAATAAAAATTAATTTTGAGTCGGAAATCGTGTGGCGCATCTCCTCCTCAATGCCAATCGACATTCAGCACTTTCCTAGACTCCTCCTACGACAAAGCTGACATCACGACAGAATACGCCAAGTGAGGGTTCAACAGTGTCCCACTAGTTCACGGGAAAAATGAATGGACGCGAACAAAGTGTAATCAGTGGCTTCTTATTATATCAGCGGTACGCTTCGATGCAGAGCCCCGTCCGATTTGATGCGCATGCATCCCCACACTCAATCGAAACCTCCTAACAATGTGTTTTCCCTCTTAGCCCGTCATACCTACTTCCAACGGTTATCGGACAATAAGCTTCAGGCGACCCGCTTCTTTCCGCTTTATTTCTGCCTTGTTCCATGGCGGCAGGCAGGGATGCTGAGGGTGCACTTGATCGAGTCTCCAGCCTGAACGGCGGTATTTTATCCCTCTTCCTCCTCATGATTCGAACGTGCGTCCCCCGCCTCGCTTCCGGCCGCCGGCCGCAGGTTCTCGGCACCGCCTTTGGTCTGGCTGTACTGATTGGCAATTCTATCGGCATGGGGATTTTGCGCACTCCTGGGGAGGTCGCGGCCCACCTTCCTTCGAAGCCGTGGTTCATGGCCATCTGGATCGCCGGGGCGGTTTATTCGCTGCTGGGCGCGCTGTCACTAGCCGAACTGGCTGCCCTGCGGCCACAATCGGGTGGACTGGCTCCTCTCGTCTATGATGAGCTGGGGCCTTATGCCGGCTTTGTGACTGGATGGACGGACTGGCTGACGGTATGCGGAACCATGGCGGCCGTCGCGATGGTCCTTGGCGAATACCTACCAGTCATCGTCCCGGCCGTCAGCGGACACGAGACCCTCACGTCGATCGGGCTCATTGCGGCCGTTTGCCTGCTGCACTTGGGCGGTCTTCGAGCCAGTTCACTCGTGCAACAATCGGCCAGCGTGCTCAAGGCACTGGGCCTAGTGTCGCTGGCTATTGTGGCCTTGCTG
>JALRGB010000710.1 GCA_023253575.1 Verrucomicrobiales bacterium | reverse complement strand
CAGGAGCCGGCTGTTCTGCTGGAAACTGTCCGGCTGGCTGAGCGAAACCTGCAGAATAGCTCCAAAACAAAGCAGTCCCATCACGACGACCGCCCGGACCGGTTCGTCGACGTGCGATACCCCGAACGCTGGGCGCCATAGGACCAGCCATCCAAACAAGAGCCCCGCCATGCCTAGCAAGAGGCCCATGACGACCGGACTTGTGCACAAGAACTCGCGACAATAGCCCATTTCCCGCTCACGGCGTTTTTTGCCGCAGGAAAGGCCTTTTTTCTGCAAGCGGAAGCGCTTGAATGACTCAATCATGAAATATCCGCCCCGGGGAACACCGCCGGTTCGAGACGCACCTGAAGGTTCAATCTACCAGAAGGCCTGGTTTTGGCAAGAAACGCTTTGCCTTGGGACGGGAAAATATGTTCAGAACAGTAGTTACTTTGGAGATCTTAAGTAGTTAAGAAGTTCGTTGGTACTGACTCCTGCCAGTGACGGGAGGATGCCATGGGCTCCGGTGAAGTCTGAGCCTAGGGTGACGGGGCTGGGGACGATGACGCATGGGCTGCCCGCCTGTTGGGCGGCCCGCAGGCCGTTGCGGGAATCTTCGAGGACGATGCAGCGGGCTGGGGGCAATCCGAGTTCTGAAGCGGCGCCGAGAAAAAGTTCGGGTGAGGGTTTGGCTTCTTTGACTCGGTCGCGGGTCCACACGGCGCGGAATGCGGGTGCCAGTTCAAAGGTGGCCAGCCAGCGGTTGATCCAGTCGATGGTCGAGCTGGAAGCGATGGCGCAGGGTACTTTCTTTACGGCGGCTTCGGCCAGTAACTCGCGCACTCCGGGCAGTGGGGTCAGGTCCTGGTGGCCGGCTCGAATGACGGCGTCTTTGGCTTCTAGCAGCGGTTCCCAAGCTAGGGTGCGGCCCAGACGACGTTCTAGTTCGGCCATGGGATCGAACTGGCCGAATGTACTGCCGACGCAATGGACATAGTCATTGAGGTGGAGGGTTTCTCCTTGCGAGTGATAGAGGGCGGCCCAGGCCTCATAAATGGCGGATTCGGTATCGGCAATGAGGCCGTCAAAATCAAAGATCAGAGCTTCAGTCATGGAATGGTGGGGGTGGGCTGGCGTCGAACTGGGCCGCGTTCATTTTCCGTATTCCATCCTTCGCCGACGAAGCGGGTGATGTCGACGCGTGGTGGTGTCAGCGAAGGGTCGGCCATGCGCAGGTCGCAGCGGTACGGGCGTCCTTGTTCCCAGGTGAGATCGCGCTGGAGGAAGAGGCCGAGGTCCGAGGTTTTATCTACCACAGCTAGGGCGGGAATGCCTGATTGCGGGCCATCCAGTCGCACGATGATGGCTGTTTCGGGGGTGAGTCCGGTTCCTTTGAAATGAGCCTCGGTGGCCGACCCCCGCCGGGCTACGACGCGCAGCATGACTGATTCAGCGGGAGGGTTTTGATGAAAATCCTCCCAAGCGAAGTGGCGGGCCTTGACCAAGTCCTCCCAGTCCAGTTTCCAGCCATTAATCGTTTCTTCCAGCAGCAGGGTTAAATATGTATTGCGGCTGGTGCGCATGACCAGTCTGGCGAGACGGCGATCATTGTTTTTGGTGACGGAGCCATGCGGCTCTCCCGTCAGGGTGACTGGCTGCCAGGGATGCCGGGCGTGGTACCGGTCCATGAGGGATGTCAGCTGTGCCGCATCCAGCAGCAACGGGCGTGCGGAATCGAGGTCGGGGCTGGCTAGAATGCGGGTGGCGGTCAGGGCGGCCTCGGTCAGAGTTTCTGCTTCTTCGGCCCATGCGGCCGGGGTGGAGGTGGCGGAGGTGGCGATCCGCCATGGGCGAGTCGAGGCCGGTTGCAGCCACCACAAACCCGCCCCCACGCCGCAAAGGACCACTACAGCCAAGGCCAGCGCCCCGGTCCACCACCAGCCCGCATGCGACCGACCGGCCCGGGGAAGGGCGGCCGGAATCGTGATCACCGCCCTCGAGACGAGGGAGTCTCGCCGCGCTCGGGCGCCGCACCGGGGGCATTCAATCACGGCTTCGGGTTGGTCCGTGGGAGACTGGTAGGCACGATGGCATTGTCCGCAAAGGACAGCGCTGGCGGAGGGTGCCGCGTGGGCCGGATCTGCCGCCATGCGGGGCCCGGGCTCTGAAGTCACGCCGCTCATGGCAGGCAGATCTCAAGAAAACTGGCTCCGTTCGATCCGGCGACGAGGGAGTTGCCGGCGGCCCGTGAAGCTGGGATCAGGCAAAAGGTGCCGGGTCCATGGCTTTCAGCATTCATTTCCATTGTGCCGGTCACGATGCCGACGATGCGAAAGCCTGGCGGGTCAAACGGTGTGCCGGGGGCCAGATGGTGGTGATCGACCCGGAACAGCGAGCAGTCGGCTAGGGTGGGGGTTCCGGTTGGGTTTAGGGTGGGGGCGGTGTCGGTGAAGTCGATGCAGGCGAGTGACTCGGTGACGTGCAAGGTGCGGGGGCGGCCATCGAGGCCGGGGCGATTCCAGTCGAAAACGCGATATGTCGTGTCGCTGTTTTGCTGGATCTCGAAGATGACGAGGCCCGCGCCGATGGCGTGGAGTCGGCCGCTGGGGATGAAGATGGAATCGCCTGTTTTTACTGGGAGGCGCGGTATTTTTTCCGCCACGGTGCCGCTGGCGAGCGCCTGCTCGAAGCCGTTGCGGTCGACATCTGGGGTGACGCCGACCCAGAGGACGGCATCGGGCTGGGCCTCGGCGATGAACCACATTTCTGTTTTTGGTTCTCCTCCGAGCTGGGTGGCGACAGAGGCCGGTGGGTGGACTTGAATGGAGAGCGTATCCGCGGCATCGAGGATTTTGATGAGGAGCGGAAATCGTGGGCTGGGGTGAGCCAGCGCTGATTCGCCAAAAATTTCACGGCGGTGATCCCTCCATAGTTCATGGAGGGTCAGCCCAGCGAGGGGACCCGCGGCGACCACGCTTTGGCTGTCCTCTCGGTCGACAATCTCCCATGATTCGCCAATGGGCGTGCCGGCATCGGGAAGTGAACGTCCATAGAGTCGTTCTAGGGCGCGGCCGCCCCACGGACGGTCATAATAGAGCGGCCGGAACGTGAGTGGAGTCGTCATGGTCGGGTGGTCCATTGGAAGTGGGCGGGGCCGGGGCGGGGCCGGGGCGCGATCACGGGCGCACCGCCGCTATAAAGAATGCCCCATTTTCTTCTTCTTGGTTTCGAGGTATCGCGCATTTTCCGGTATGGGCACGGATTTCAGCGGCACTTGTTCGACGATGGTGAGCTGGTGGCCTTCTAGGGCTACGACCTTTCGTGGATTATTGGTCATCAACCGAATCTGACGCACGCCAAGATCGCCTAAAATCTGCGCTCCCAATCCATAATCGCGTAGATCCATGGGGTAGCCGAGTTTCAAGTTTGCTTCGACGGTATCCAGTCCCTGTTCTTGCAGTTTATACGCTTTAATTTTGCCGTGCAGGCCGATGCCGCGGCCTTCGTGGCCACGCATGTACAGAATCACGCCTGATCCTTCGGCGGCCACCCGCTCCATGGCCGTATGCAGCTGGGTTCCGCAATCACACCGCCTTGAGGCAAAAATGTCGCCGGTCAGGCACTCGCTGTGCACCCGGACTAAAATCGGCCGCGCTGGATCTAGTTCGCCCATGACCAGAGCGACATGATGAATGTCTTCGAGAGTCGAACGATATAAATGCAGCTTGTACGTTCCATAATCAGTCGGCATGTCGACTGATTCCATTCTTTCCACTAGTTTTTCGCGCTCTCGGCGCCAAGCAATCAAATCCGCAATGCTGCAGCGTTTAAGCTGGTGTTTTTTGGCAAATTTTTTCAGATCGGGCAGGCGGGCCATGCTGCCGTCGGGATTCATGATTTCGATGAGCACGCCTGCTTCGTGGAAACCGGCGAGGCGGGCTAGATCGACTGCGGCTTCGGTGTGGCCGGCGCGCCGGAGGACTCCTCCGGCTTTGGCTATCAGGGGGTTGATGTGGCCTGGTTTGACAAAATCGGCCGGGGTGGTGGTGGTGGCGGCGAGCAGACGGATGGTTCGGGCTCGGTCGGAGGCGCTGATGCCGGTGGTGATGCCTTCGGCGGCATCGACCGTGACGGTAAAGGCCGTGCCGAATCCCTCGCGATTGCGCGGCACCATACTTTCGAGGTCGAGGCGTCGGGCGATGGCCGCTGAGACGGACACGCAGAGCATGCCTGCGGCTTCGCGGGCCATGAAGGCGACTTGTTCTGGGGTGATGGTTTCGGCCACGCCGATCAAATCACCTTCGTTCTCCCGGCTTTCGTCATCGGTGACGATGACCAGCCGCCCGGCGCGGAGTTCGGCGATGACTTCCTCCACGGGTGAGGTGGAGGTGGTCGCGGGCGTGCGGGAGGGGCGGGTGCGGGGAGCGGGCGTTTTCAGCGGATGAGAAGCAGGGGTCAGGGGCAACTGGGATGAGCAGGGAGGTGGGGCGGGTTCTCGTCTAGATCCGGATACGTTTTTTCTTATAGGTCATGGTGTGTTTGATCAGGGGTTCATTGCTACCGGCGATGGTGGTGGCGCCTTCTCCTTTGATCTCGTTGCCTTCGACCTTCATAAAAAACGTGCTGACTCGTTCATCGTCATCGGCTGCCGAGACCCAAACCAGCACTTTGCGGGCTTCATCCCAGTCCATTTTGAACAATTCGTGATTGCCATCGGAGTCGAAATACCATGCGCGATAGAGTTCCGCTTCGGGATCGTACGAGCAGATCCATTTATAGCTGGTTGGGCCGTCGTCGCTGACGCCTTGCCCGTGCATTTCGAAGTGGGTGCCATCCAGTGAGAAGAGGCCTTTCCATTCGTCGGTGGTGGTGAGGGTGGTGTCGGTCGGGATGATTTGGTATTCTTCGGTGCCGACCCATTCGCCGACGTGGGAGGCGAAGTATTTGAGCTTTTCTTTGATGGTGGCGAGTTTTTCGGCTTCGGCCTCGGCTCGCGCTTCTTGTGCTTGTTCCACCTGTTCTGGGGAGAGGGGTTCATCCTGAGCGGTCAGGGTGGTGGCGAGAGCGAGGGTCAGAGCGGCCCGAATGACAGTAAGTGAGAAAAGCTTCATGACAGATGTCGACCATACGCCGAGTGTCTGAAAAAGGAAAGCGGGACTCCAACGGGGATTATTCAACGATTTCCGGGTGGGGCTGTCGTAAAGCCTTGTTCCTGCTGGTCAGTCGTCAGCGGGACAGTTACATTTGACCGAATGGGTCCACTTATTCCAGTTTCTCGATGTTCTTCCCGCCGCGCGGCCGCGCTGGTGGCGGTCCTTTTCGTGGTAGGGACGTTGTCGTTGATGCTGGCCACGACGGCTTTGATTGTGCGCAGTGATGCGGAGCTGGCCACGTCGCAGAAAAAAGCATTTCGGGCGACCCAGTTGGCGGAGATGGGGATCGCCATTGCGGCCAACCCGGTAGTCAAAAAAACGGACCTGTTGCTCCTGAACCAGACGATTTTTCAGGACGAATCATTTTCGGTCAAAATCAAGGGTGAGGGCGGCAAGTTCAACATCAACACGTTGGTTCAGCAAGCCAAAGCGGATCCTGTGGAAGGACGCGAGACACTGGAAATTGTGTTGGCTGCGGTGGGGGTGGATGATGGGGACCTTCGTTCTTTGATGATCGACAATTTGATCAACTGGGTGGACGAGGATGACGAAGCGGAAGGTGACAGTAAGACTTATGAGAGGGAGCGTTATGAAGAAGAAGGGTTTTTGAACTATCCTTTTAACCGTCCGTTTTACAGTTTGGATGAGATGCTTCTGGTCAAGGAATTGAATATTCTTCCTGGGGTGTACCCGCAGTGGCGCGATATTTTTACGATTTATAGTGCGGGCAAGCTGGACATCAATGAAGCCAGTCCGGAGTGCCTTGCCATTGCCTCGTTGGAATCGGTCGCTGATGCCCAACGTTATGCGCTGCAACAATTTGAGACGACGGTCGACGAAAAGGCGGAGCCCAGCGAACACTTTAAGGACGCTCAGGAGGTGGTGGACATGCGGTGGGGCAAGGACGGAGCCGAGGATACAACGGATGACGAACAGTTGGACGTGAACACGGTCGCGACCATGATGGGCCTCGATGAAGCCCTCGCCAACAACCGCCTTACCAACCAGGACCAGACCACCCGCATTGAAAGCACCGCCACCGTCGGAGACCTGCGCAAACGTATTGTCCTCATCCTGCGCAATCGCGCACAAAATCCGCAAATCCTCATGAGAGAGGAAGTTCCCCTCTTTGATTGACCCGGATCCATCCTTCTTTATTGACCCTGTTGCTTTCGCCTTTACTCATCCGGCTGCGTGGCCTGCACTCATCCAGCCATTTTGACCGCACTCCTTCAGCCACTTTGGCTTGAACCCACCTTGAACCCAGAAATTTCGTAGTGTCCGCCCCCACCAAAAACCCAAAGTCGGAAATAACCCTGCTGTGCCCCGGCGAGGAGGCATGGGAATTGTGGAAACAAGGCCCGACCGGTGGTTTTCAACCCGCCGGGACTGCCCCCATGGAGCCGGATGGCACTCCCTCCAGTGTCATGGGCGCCCGCGTCTTTGCTTTTCCTGTGCGCGCCGCCTTCGCGGTGCCGCTTTGGGTGCCATCCGTTGATGCGGAAGCTGTCGCCGGAGCGCTCGATATTCAGCTGGAAAAGCTCAATCTCAAAACTGAAGAGGGCGGGGGACGGCTGGTGCAGCAGCAAACGCTCGAGCAAACCGACGGTCAGACGCTGGCCTTGGCGATCGTGCTGAACGAGCGGCAGCTCAAATCTTTCCCCGGTGGCGGCATTCCGGATCAATTCGAGGTCACTCCCTCGCTTTTTGATCTTCCGGAAAACAGCCTGATTCTCTGGCGTGAGTTGGGCAAAGTGGTGGCGGTAGTCACCCGCCGCGACCGCCCGGTTCATTTTCAATCGCTGGGTGCGCATGTTGTCACGCAGGCAGCTGTGCATGAGTTGGAGTTGGTCTTGATGCAGCTGGACATGCAGGGCATGGACGCCGGTCTGGAAAATGTGGTGTTGTGGACTGATTCAGTTGATCCTGAAGGAGAAGCGGCCCTGCGTGATGCCTTCGGGGTGCCGGTGGTTCATCGCAAAAAACCGGCACCGGAATTGCCGGAGGTGGCAGCTGCTTTTCTCCCGCGTCAGGTGGCCGAGGCTCGGATTGCGGCCGCGGAACGCCAGCGTACGCGCCGCTTGCTGGCCGTGGCGGCTCTCGTTTATGTGGCGGTCGCGGGCGCCTACGGATTTTTTGCCGGTCGCGATATTATGGCGGCCCAGGCGTTGAAAACCCAGCGCAATGCACTCGAAAGTATTGCCGGGGGGGTCGACGGCGAACGCGCCCGGTGGCTGGCCATGCTCGAGGTGACCCATGCCGATCGCTATCCGCTAGAGCGGTTCTATCAGGTGGCCAAGACGCTGGAAGAAGGAAGCCAGGTCCGATTGACCAAATTCACTTTTGAGCCGAACAAGCTCGTGGTCGCCGGGGAGGCGGAAAACGTCCCCCGGGCCATCAATTACCAAAACTCCCTCTCGCGCGACCCGGGGCTCGCGGATTACGAGTGGGATAAAACCGCTCCTCGGGGCGAGAAAAATGGCTTCGCCAGCTTCCAAGTTGTTGGCACTCTAAAAAATGCGATCTCTGTCCAGCCGTGAACGCCGCCTCATGATGTTGTTGCTCGTGGCGGGCTTCATCATCGTGAATTTCCTCGGCTATCAAATGCTCGCCCAGCGGCGGGCCGCCTCGATCGCGCAACAGCGTTCGCTCCGATTTGATATCCAGCGTCTTAAAGAATTGCAGGCCGCGAAGCCAGCTGTCGACGTGACCAGCCAGTGGCTCGACTCCCACCTGCCCGCCTACAAAGATATTGATCAGCTTGAGACCCATCTTTTTAATGTGGTCACCAACAAAGCGGTCTCCGCCAATTTGGAGCTGAACAAAAAAGACCCGCGGCCGACGCAAAAAGACGATTTGGTCCACCGCTCGATCATGGAAATCGAGACGACCGCCAGCATGGAAAATCTGGTCACATTCATCCATTCTCTGCAAAGTCGTGAAGATTTTCGCTTTATCAGTTTTTTGGAGCTGACGCCCACCAAGGACGAGGAGCGAGTGCGCTGTCAGGCCCGGGTTGAACAATGGTGGCGTCCTGACAGTGAATCGGTGGGTGGGGCCATGGATTCTGACGTGCCGACATTGCCCGCGGTTCCTCTGGCGGCTCCGCCAGCCGTCGCGACGGAAGCAGGAACTGAAACGGAGACACCGGCCGAGGAAGGGACGGGATCCACGGCCGTTGAACAGTCCGCCGCCAGCGAGGTCCAATCATCTACGACCACGGATGCGCCTCCTGCGGCTCCTGCGCCGACGGAGACAACTCCTGCGGCGACGGAGCAAACTCCTCCAGCCACCTTATAATGTCTGCCATGAAAACCCCATTCTGCTTTCGCGTTCTGACGGCCTGTTTCGTTCGGCCGCGCTGCTGTGGCTTGTTGCGGGCCGGCTTCGGCGGGCGTAAGGCTGCGGTTTCGGCGGCGGCGTTTTGGTCGCTGCTGGCGCCTGTTTCTTTCCTTGCGGCTCAGAACACGCCGCCTCCACCGGTACCCAGAGAAGCAGCGGTGGCGGCTGCCGCCGCTGTCCCCGCCGCCGCGGCCGGCGAATCGCCGGAAGGAACCCCGCTGGATCCAGTCCATCCAGATCAGCTCAAACGCTACAGCCTCGATCGCTACGAAAAAATTATCGAGAAGTCACCATTTGCCTTCAAGATCGTCCGCGCTGAAGGCCCACCGCCGATTTCCTTCGCTGCTGACTTGGCCTTGGCCGGGTTCACTGTGGACTCGGGCAAGGGTGTGACCTATGCGAGTATCGTCGACAAAAAAACCAACAAGCGTTTTGTGATTCGCACGGACCAGCCGAATGCGGATGGGATTCAGCTGGTGCAGTTGAATCGTGGACAGACGTTGCTCGAGAGTGCGGTCATGGCGCGCAAGGGGACCGAGGAGGCCGAGATTAAATCCGACAAACAAATCATCGAGCGCAAGGCGGTGGTGAATGCGGTAGTGGCGGGTCCGGGGGCGGCCGCGGCGGGGGGGCGGCCACCGCAAGGAGGTAATGTGAACCTCAATTTAAATGTGAACCGGGCTGCGCAGGTGCAGGCTCAAATCAACAATCAAGTCCAAGTGCCAGGGCAGCCCGGGGCTGCCGCCGTGCCGCAGCCTGCGGGTCTGCCTCCCGGCGCTGTGCCGCAGGCCGCCGGCGGCGCTCCGCCCACGGCCGGTGACCTCTCTACTCAAGCGGCTCAGCCTCAAGCTCAACCAGCTCGTCCCGGCCAGGCCCCCGGCCGCCGTCGCGTCATCTTGCCGCCCGCTGTGCAGAATTAAAATCATTCTGCCAGATTCTCTTGCTCATTTTCAGATCAATTCTTACTGCCTCTTTCACACCCTAGCTCAATGGACAAATCTTTTGCGAAGTATCTGCTGCCTTCCGGGCTGGCTCTCGGTCTCCTGGTCGTCCTCAAGGCTCAAAATCAGGAGGAGACTCCGGCCGCGCCTGTGACGCCCAACCAGCCCGGGGCTCGCCCCGCTCGGCCGGTGGTACGGCCGCGGAGCGTCGTCACCCCTCCTCCTTCTGGCTCGTCTGTCCCAGCCGCAGCC
>JALRGB010000684.1 GCA_023253575.1 Verrucomicrobiales bacterium | reverse complement strand
CGAAAACTTCTACGGGAGTGACGGGACTCGAACCCGCGGCCTCTGGCGTGACAGGCCAGCGCTCTAACCAACTGAGCTATTCTCTTTTCATGGAATCCGTCTATCCAGACATAGCTGACATTGATTCTCACCCCGGGGAGTTTCTACTTCGGACGCGAGGCCTCCGCAAAGTCTACGATGGCCGGGCGGTCGTGAATGGGGTGGATGTGACCGTGCGCCCGGGCGAAATTGTCGGATTGCTGGGGCCGAATGGGGCTGGTAAGACCACCAGTTTTTACATGATTGTTGGCTTAGTGCCGCCGACTGATGGCGAGGTTATTTTCGAGGATGAAGATGTGACTCGGATGCCGATGTATCGCCGGGCGCGGTTGGGCATGGGGTATTTACCGCAGGAGGAATCGATTTTCCGGAAGCTGAGTGTGCGTGACAATTTGATGGCGGTATTGGAAGGTATGCCGATGACGCAGGCGGAGCGCAAAGACGAATGCCAGCGGTTGTTGGAGCGTTTTGGCATCAGCCATGTGGCTGACAATTTGGCTCTGACCATGTCCGGCGGAGAAAAACGTCGGCTGACGATCGCTCGATCGCTGGTGACCCAGCCCAGCCTGCTGATGCTGGATGAACCGTTCAGCGGAGTCGACCCCATTGCCGTAGGTGAAATTCAAAACATCATCCGGGACCTGCGCGATGATGGACTGTCCATCTTGATCACTGACCACAACGTCCGGGAGACGCTGTCGATTGTTGACCGGGCGTATCTGATCTTTGAGGGCAGGGTGCGCCTTGAAGGAACACAGGAGTTTCTCGTCAATGATCCCACCGCCCGGAAACTCTATCTGGGCGAGAACTTTAACATGTAACCACGCCGCGGCCACCTGCCTCCACCTCCACCTTTCTTCTGGTTTTCTTCTCATCTTCCCTCCCAAACCAAACGACCGAAATGCAAACCCATAACGTCAACGTGCCGATTACCGTGACCGGCCGCCACCTGGAAGTCACCGAGCCACTCCGCGACTACGTCTCGAAAAAGATTCAGGGCCTTCCATTGGATTATCCACGGATCATTGAAGCAAAGGCGCTTCTCATTTTCCACTCCCATCACCATCGTCAGGAGTGTGAAATTATCCTGTATTGCGCTGACCACCTCTCGATCGAGGCCAGCAGTGAGTCGCAGGACGACCTGTACGCAGCCATCGATGACACGATTTCGAAAATCGCCCGGCGGATGCGCAAACACAAGACCCGCTTGCAAAAACATGCGCGCCCTCGTCACAATCAGACGATTCGTCATCTGCAAGAACACGTCTTTGAACCAGGCGCCCTGGACACCCAGCACGATGAAATCGAACCCATCATCGTCCATCCAGAACATCAGAAGGTGAAACCCTTGTATCCCGATGAAGCGCTGCTTGATCTGGAATTGAGCGATCGTCCATTTGTCCTGTTCCATAATTTGCGGAATGACAAACTGAGCATTGTGTATCGCCGCAAGGATGGTGACTATGGCATGATTGTGCCGCAGGACACCTATGCCGGAGCCTCCCGTTCAGAAGCCGGGCCTAATGGCGGAGCCTGATCCTGTGATGCCTGCTTTCCGGCTTCCGGTTGTTCCCGGGAGCCGGAGCCCCACTCGCCATCGTCCACATTTTCGCCCCGCGCCGCATGCCCAGTAAAGTTCGTCGTCCCAGTCACATTACCGTTGGTACGTTTTTCGAGCGTCATTGCGAGGCCTTGCGCATGAAATTGTTGGGGACGGAGGCGGGATTCGCACGTCTCATCAGCGAACCCACGGTCAATCGTCCTGGTTTGGCTCTGGCTGGGTTCTATACGTATTTCGCAAAAAAGAGAATTCAAGTCATTGGTTTTCAAGAGTTTTCATTTCTAGAAAGCCTTTCTTCAACCGAACAGAAGCAGCGATTTGAGGAATTATGTGACCATGAGTTGCCGTGCCTCATCGTGTGTCGGGGATTGGAGTTGCCGCGCAGTTTGCTCAAGTTTGCCAATGAAGCGGGGCTATCGGTTTTCCAAACGTCGATGTCGACGTTGAAATTCCTCAATGCGGCGACGATCGCGCTCGAGTTTGATTTTGCGCCGAGCGTCAGTGATCACGCCTCGATGGTTGATGTTCGTGGGATTGGGATTTTGATTCGCGGTCGCAGCGGCACGGGCAAGAGCGAAACAGTTTTGGGATTGATTGATCGCGGGCATTCTTTGGTGGCGGATGATTTGGTTCATCTGAAATCGATCGAAGGCCGTGAGATTGTGGGCAGCGCGCCTGAGCATGGGCGGTTCCATATGGAGGTACGGGGATTGGGCATCATCAATGTGGCGGCGCTGTACGGTATTGGCGCTATTTTGCCGGAGAAGCGGCTGGATCTGGTGGTCCAACTCGTGAGTGCCAAGGACATAAATGAAGTCGAGCGCGTCGGGGTCGAACCGAAGTTCAGCACGATTCTCGACATCCCGGTGCCTTTGGTTGAGTTGCCGGTGCTACCCGGGCGGGACATGGCGCAGTTGGTGGAGGTGGCGGCACTGGATCAAAAGCTGAAAAGCCTCGGTCATAACAGTGCCGCAGAGTTTACGAAGAATCTGTTGAACATCATGAAGAAAAACCAATAATATCCGTTTTCCCCTGAACTGATGAACCCAGCCACCGTCCAGCGTGACTTTACCATCCGGAACCGGCAAGGCCTGCATGCCCGCCCGGCCGCCATGCTCGTGAAGCTGTGCAACACGTTCCAATCCGAGATCTGGGTGGAAAAAAGTGAGGAACAAGTCAACGGGAAAAGCATCATGGGCCTGATGATGCTGGCCGCTAATCACGGCACAGTGATCAGAATCACAGCGGATGGTCCCGACGCCGGACTGGCCGTAGAGAAAATTGGCGCGCTCATCGAGAGCGGCTTCATGGAAGATTAGACGGAGGGGCAAGGGGATAAAAGGATAAGGGGCCAGGAGGGCCTCCCGACGAGGCCGCATGCGGCCTCATGAGCAGCTCGTGAGCTCTTGAGCTCTGTGCCGCAAATCCTTAGAGCGCACGCGTCAGGCCGACGGCGGGGCCGTCAGGAATCCGGCAAGGTGGAGCCGTCGAAATTCTTCGGCGTCCCAGAGGGTGTCTTCTAGTTCGTGGCGGTGGTCAGCCGCTACCACATAAGCAAAGGCCGTGACGTCCGCGCCCTCACTCGTCCTCACGACCACCACCGTGCGTTCATAAAAAGTTCCCTCAAACGCATCGAGCCGGCCGATGGCGGCTGCTGTCACGTCGAGATACAGCACCCCAGCCGTTGTCCGGCCTGACGATGGCATCAGGCCCGGATAGGATTCGCCACGCACTTTCCAGGCAGCATGATCACTCAAAGTGGCCGCCAACCCGGCATTTTCCCCGCCGGCCACCGGCCGCCAGACCTCGGGGAACATCAACGATCCATAGGTAAAAAGATTCATGCAAAGTCACCGCAACAAGACACCAAATAAGGTTGCATGCCACGCCCTTTACCGCCCCATTCTAGCCCATGGTTCTTGGACTTGCCTCACGTATTCTCTCCACCACCGATCCTCTCACGTGGTGGAAAGTCGCGTGGAATTTTGGAGTGAAGGGGACTCGCTCAGTCCAGCTCTTTAAAAAACGAATGGCCGCCGGCCAGTACTTTCCTCCCTTCCTCTACATTTCCATCCTCAACTCCTGCAATCTCCGCTGCCAAGGGTGCTGGGTCGATGTCGACAAGCCGCGGGTCGCCCTACCACTGGCTGACCTGAACCGCCTCGTCAATCAAGCCAAGGCGCGCGGCAATTCCTTTTTTGGCGTGCTCGGAGGCGAGCCATTCATGCATCCGGAGTTGTTCGATTTCCTCGCTGAGCATCCAGATTGCTACTTTCAAGTTTTCACCAACGGCCAGTTTATCACCGATAAAGTAGCCGCAAAAATGCGGCAACTGGGCAATATCACTCCCCTCATCAGCATCGAAGGCGATGCGGTCATCAGTGACGAGCGCCGGGGCAACAAGGACGTTTACGCCCGGACACTGCGCGGACTGGATGCCTGCTTGCGCAATCGGGTTCTGACCGGCGTCTCGACCAGTCTCTGCCAGTCCAATATCGACGCCTGCCTGTCGGAAGATTGGCTCCGCGCCCTGATTAAACGCGGCGTGCACTACGCTTGGTACCACACCTACCGCGTCGTCGGCCCCAACATGAATGAACAGCTGGCGCTGCGCCCGGAACAAGTCAAACAAGTGCGCCGCTTCGTCGTCGAAATGCGGACCAAGCTGCCCATCGGGCTGATCGACGCCGGCTTCGTCTACATAGCCAAGCCGCCCCTCTACAAGGTGAAGAAGGGCAACCAGGAGACCTACCTGGAGAAGGAAGGGGAGCTTGAAGAGTTGCTGCTCCGGGATCGCCTCGAGGAGTTCTCGATCACCGACGTTTCGGGCAAGACGATCAAGCTCAACAAGAAGGGTTGGCAGGCATACCTGCGGGCCTCGAAGGAAT
>JALRGB010000715.1 GCA_023253575.1 Verrucomicrobiales bacterium | reverse complement strand
CCTCCACGACCACCTCCTACATATCCCCACCTTTTATCTCGAAAAAAATTCACGTCATTACCCCGACGCGCCACAAGCGTACGTCTGACTGACTTCCATGTTGATCCGACGTGTTCGCCGACGCGCAGCGCGCTTCTTACTGGAAGATATTCCACGCGCACGGGGGTTTGGCATACGATCAACGGTCGCTCGATGATGCATCCAGAGGAGTTGACGCTGGCCGAGGTTTTCAAAGCCAGCGGCTACGCCACGGCCATGATTGGTAAGTGGCATTTGGGAGACAATTATCCCTGCCGTCCAGAAGACCAGGGTTTCGACCACACTGTCTGGCACCATGGGGGCGGCATTGGCAACGGTCCTGATTACTGGGGGAATGACTATTTTGACGATACTTATAAAGTGAATGGGGCCTGGCGAAAATTCGATGGTTATTGCACGGATGTCTGGTTTGATCAAGCTATTCAGTACATTGAGAATCAAAGAGAAAAGAATTTCTTCCTCTATTTGACGCCCAATGCTCCGCACGGTCCGTACCATGTGCCGGAGCGGTATGCCACTCCTTACGAAGAAGCAGGCGTGCCTAAGACGATGGCCAAGTTTTATGGCATGATCACGAATATTGACGAGAACATGGGTCGACTGCGCGAGCGCCTTGCGGCACTTGGACTGGTGGACAATACGTTGTTGATTTTCATGACGGACAATGGCACGACGGCCGGCTGGATTGATGAGAAAGCGGGGTTTTCCTATTTCAATGCGGGGATGCGTGGCTGGAAAGGATCGGTGTGGGAGGGTGGTCATCGCGTGCCCAGTTTCTGGCATTGGCCGGCCGGGGGAATATCGGGCGGGCGCGACGTGCCGGCGCTCACGGCGCACATTGACGTGTTGCCAACGCTTGTTGATTTGCTCGGACTTGAAAAACCGGACGGCCGGCCGGTGGACGGTATTTCCCTGCGGCCGGCGTTGCTGGGGCATCGCCAGACGATGCCCGACCGCACGTTGTTTGCCCATGTGCAGCGAGCGTTTATCCCGCCCAAATGGAAGGACTCAGCGGCCATGACCCAGCGCTGGCGGTTGATCAATGGAGCGGAATTGTATGACATGACCGTCGATCCCGGTCAGCAAAATGACAGGGCCAGTCAGCACCCAGACGTCGTCCACAGGCTGCGCGCCGATTACGAAAACTGGTGGGCCTCCCTCGAGCCCGCCCTCCAGCAAACAGTTCGCTACACGCTCGGCGGCGCGGAAAACCCGTCGACTCTCTCCAGTCATGATTGGCTCATGCCCGGTACCGCGTCCGCCGCCTGGCACCAAAGCCAGATCGAGCATGGCGAGTTGATGAACGGCGCGTGGGCGGTGAACGTCGAACAGGCGGGGACATTCGAAATCAGCCTGTATCGCTGGGCGCCCACTCTGGACAAGGCCATGAACATGACGGCCGCCAGATTGGTCATCGGAGGAATCGATGAATCCCTGCCCTTGAGTGCCGACGCCACCAGCGCGGTTTTTCGCGTCCAGTTGCCGCCGGGGCCGAATATGTTACAAACCTGGCTGACCCGGCCCGACGGCCGGCAGCACGGCGCCTATTTCACCCGCGTCCGCCGCGTGCCCTGAGGGCGGACATCTGCCAGTGAGGCCGGACGGCAGGTTCGACGTCCGAGGTCCGGGGAACCTCGTGTTTTTTACGGATATTCTGACTGGAGCGTATTTTTCCGCAGGGCGACGGGTGGGCCGAGGATTTCGCGGAGGACGATGGCTTTTCGAATGGCTTCGGGGTTGCGCAATTCTGGCAGGAGGTTGATGGATTTTCGATTGACCGTCCGTCTTGATTGAGACGGCAGAGGGGGCGGGCTGCTGAGTTGAGTGGAGGCTGCGGGTTTCGGGCGGCTGCCTGAGCGTATTTTTTGACGAGCGGTCGGGATTTCGCTGGGCGAGGCTGGCGATGAGAGGCGGTATCCGGCTGGTGTCGGCGGCGGCGGTGGGGAGTGGGGTTGTGATGGGTTCTGTTGGAGTTGGCGCATGAGTTCTCTCTGAATGCGCCGCGCTCTGGCTTCGCGGGCCACGTCATCGGCAGGTGGAGCGAGGCTGGGGTCGATTTCCGGGATGCCATCTTCATCGTAGTCGGCTGCCTGACCGCGTTTTTGGCGGGCTCGTTGATTGATCCAGACGGCGATGGGGCCGGCGATCCATAGGATCAGCTCCAGATTTTTGAGAATCCATTCCATGGCAAAAAGTATGGGTAAAATCAACAGGCCGGGTCGGGCGGTGACTGCGCCGACGGCGGGTGGCGGCTTGGGGGGAGGATCCGTGAGCGCCCCGGTTTATTGTTTGTGTTCAGGGCCGGCGATGCTTTGCCGCATGGCTGAATCAGCCTGAACATTTTCCATTTTGTAATAGTCCATGACCCCGAGCCGCCCGGAACGGAAGGCTTCCGCCATGGCCAGTGGGACTTGGGCCTGAGCTTCCACCACCTTGGCCTGCATTTCTTGAACCCGGGCTTTCATTTCCTGCTCGACCGCTACGGCGGCGGCGCGGCGGATTTCGGCTTGAGCCTGAGCAATGCTCTTGTTGGCCTCGGCTTGCGCCTCCTGCAATTTAGCGCCGACATTTTCACCGACATCGACGTCAGCAATGTCAATCGAGAGAATCTCGAAGGCCGAGCCGACATCCAGCCCGCGGGCGAGCACCACCTTGGAAATGCTGTCGGGTGACTCGAGGACGGCTTTGTAACTTTCAGCGGAGCCGATGGTTGAGACAATGCCTTCGCCCACGCGCGCGATGATGGTGTCTTCCTTGGCGCCGCCGACAAAACGATCGAGATTGGTGCGCACGGTGACCCGGGCCTTGACCTTGACCTGAATGCCGTCTTTGGCCACACCGTCAATGGTGACGCGGCCGCCTTCTGGGTTCGGGCAATCGATGACCTTGGGGTCGACTGACGTGCGCACTGCCTCGACCACACTTTTGCCTGACCCCTTGGTGGCGAGATCGATGGCGCAGGCGCGGTTCCAATTCAGATTGATCCCGGCTTTTTGTGCGGCAATCAATGCTTGGATAGTGGGGATGACATTGCCTCCGGCGAGGAAGTGCGCTTCGATGTCATCGATGGAGATGTCGATACCCGCCTTTTTGGCGGTGATGCGGGAGTCCACGACTAGGCCGTAGGGGACCTGGCGGAGGCGCATGGCGACGAGAGTGATGATGCCGACGTAGGCGCCGGCGAGCCAGGCGCGCAGCCAGACGCTGAAGAACGAGAGAATGATGCCCAGCAGGACGAGGCCGCCGATGCCGAGTGCAATAAAGAGAATGATGGTGGGGTTCATAGAGATGAAGGTTTGGAGACGATGAGGCGAAAAGTGTCGAGGCCGACCACTTGAACCGGTTCTCCTTGGGCGAGCAGGCCCGAACGGGAGAAGGCTTCGTAGCGATGACCATCGATCAGGACATAACCAGAGGGGGACAGCGGGGTCAGAGTTTTTCCGGGGCGTCCGATGACGGCTGAGTCCTCGGCGGGCAGGGGCTGGCTGGTGCCATCGATGGCGGCATGGAGAAACAATCGTTTTCCCCACCGGGTTTTTGGGAGAAGGCGGAATTCAATGTAGATCATGAGGCCGGTCATGACGAGAGCAGCGGCGATGGCGCTGGATCCTCCGATCGGGCCGTATTCCATGAAAGCGAGGGTGATGCCACCGAGCAGGCAGAGGCCGCCGATGGTGCCGAGGATAGCGCCTGGGACGATGACCTCGAAGGCGAGCAGGATGAAACCGACCAGAAAAAGCAGAAAAATTGTATTCATAATCAAGCTTTTTCCACGATCAGGCCGAATTCTGTTTGGGCGGTGACGACGACGGATGAGCCGATTTCGGCTGAGCCCATGGCGAGTTTGGCCTCGTAGTGGCGACCGTCGATCTCGATGTGTCCGCTGGGATAGAGTGGGGTCATGGCGATGCCGGTGCGGCCGATCAGGGTGGGCTGGGACTCGCTGGCGGTGACTTGGCTGGTCGACGAGGTGATGGCGGCGGAGAGGATCATGCGGTCCCAGAACCAGCCGAGGGGGAGAAAGCGCAGGAGGAGGAAGGCGAGGACGATGGCCATGGAAATGCCGAGGGCCACGGTGGTGAGCGGGCCAATGAAAACGTCCCCACTGAGAGTCACCGGCTCATTCGGCCAGAGATCAGCCATCGACCACACCAGCGAACCCAGAATCAAGCCGATGCCGGTCAAGGCCATCAGAACGACGCCCGGGAAAAAAACCAATTCGATGACGACCAGAGCCAACCCCAGAGCGAAGAACAGGACGGGTTCGTGGCCGGACAGGCCGGCGATCGAGTGTCCGAAAAAGACGGTGACCAGCAGTAAAATGCCTGTGAGGCCGAAGAGGCCGAATCCCGGTGTTTTGAATTCGATAAAAAGCGCGAGCAGACCGAGTCCGAGCAGCACGCTGGAGAAGCGGTTCAAGTATTCGGCGCAGTGTTCTGACCAGGTGACTTCGAGCTGGGTGATTTGATACCGGCCTGCTCCGTAGGACTGGGTGAGCAGGGTTTCGATAGTCGGGGTGATTCCTGCGGCCAGCAGTGGTTGGGCTGGGCTGCCGTAGGTGGCGCTGGCTTCAGCGGCGGTCAGGGAGAGTAGTTCGCCCTTGGGTTTGAGCACGGTATCATCGATTTTGAGTTCGTAGTCGGCGTCGATCATGGCCGAGATGACCTGACCGCGATATCCTTTTCCTTCTGAAATGGCGCGGACCCGGGCCTTTAGATAACTGACAACCTTTTGCTTCATCGAGGTGTCGATTTCACCACCAAAAGCCATGACGGGGGCCGCGGCGCCAATCACCCCATCGGGAGTGAAAAAGATATCATCGGTGACCGCTGAAATGAAGGCGCCGGCGGAGATGGCTTCGGTATTGACGAAAGTGATGGTGCGGCCGGGAAATTTGTCCAAGGCTTCCATGATTTCGAATGTGACATCGAGCGCGCCCCCCGGCGTTTTCATGTCCAGAATGACGACATCGGCCCGGCGTTCGATGGCTTGTTTCAGGCCTCTTCGCAGGACATAGAGGACGGGTTTGGCGATTTGTTGACGGATGGGGATGACCACTACCGAGACGGGTGGACTTCCGGCGGCGGCGGCAGCGGCGGGTTGATCGAGGGCGGTTGGTAGGTTGGCGGCGGCGTGCAGCGGGGCTCCGGTTCCGAAGAGCACGCTCACTACGAGGATCAGGATCACAGGCATCCACAGGGAGGTGCTTCCTTGCCCGATTTCTGAGGGCTGCCGCTTTTTTGTTGCCGACAAATGGCGCATGGCCGTGAGGAGGTACTGAAAGGCGGGGTGAAACACAAAATTTTTGGAGATAAGGCGAATGGCAGGTCTGGCCATGGCCAGACCGGAATGTGGAGGCCCCGGCGGACATGGCGAAGCTGATCGTGTTGCAGTCGCCATCACCATTGGATGAGTGTATGGATCACCCGCTTGATCGTCAAGGCGATTGCCTTGTCGACCCCGGCCCTTCCTATGAGGTGTTTTTTAAGAACACACCACTTCTCTCGGATGCGGTTCCCAAGGCGATGCCTTGGGCTGGTATGTGGTGCCCATTCA
>JALRGB010000611.1 GCA_023253575.1 Verrucomicrobiales bacterium | reverse complement strand
TTGGTTAATTCGCTGTCCGGCCTAGCTGGACACTGGCAGAGCGGGCAACCGATTCCGCGTTTCGCACTTTGGCTGGCCCCGGTCGTCATGGCTGGCGGCGTGATCGGAAGTACTCTCGGAAGCCGCCGCTGGCCGGTCCGTACTTTGCACCTCATCCTCGCCGCTGTGCTCCTAGCCGCAGGACTCAAACTCTGCCTGCTGCGGCCGCCCGCTCCGGCCGTTGCGCCAGCCGCCACCAGCCAGCTGCCGCCCGCACGGAATCCGCTCACCAAGACAGTGGACACTTAGGCTTTGCGCATGCGGCGGAATTTCTCCTCTACCATGCTGGACAAGACATGTTCCAAATCCGGGTCGCCCAGACGCTGGATGACGTCGAGACAGAAGCCGAGAGCGAGCAGCTGGCGGGCGTCCGGCTCGCGGATGCCGCGGCTGCGCAGGTAATAAATTTGCTCGCCATCGAGGGGGGCGCTGGTCGACCCATGGGAGCATTTGACTTGATCGGCGTTGATTTCGAGGCCGGGCAGGGCATTGGCTTCTGCTTCCTCACTGAGCAGGAGGTTGCGGCACGTCTGGTAGGCATCCGTGTAGTGGGCGCCTTCTTCGACTAAGATCAGACCGGAAAAGATGGTGCGCGCCTGATCAAAGAGCACGTTCTTAAACAGCAAGTTAGAAAACGTATGCGGTTGATCGTGAATTTGGCGAGTACGGCAGTCGATTTCCTGAGTGCCTTCGGCTACGGCCAGCGACAGCATTTCGCTCCGTGATCCGGAGCCTGAGGCGAGGCAAAAGCTTTCGGTGCGGGCCCAAGCGGCGCCTAGGTGCAGGAAGGCGCTTCTGACCGTTGAATTCGGTCCGGCCGTGGTGCTGACGAAATGCAGAGCGCGCACTTTGCGGCTCCATCGCTGGCAGTTGACGTACGTGATAGTGGCGCCCTCGCCGGCGGCTAGGTCAGTGACGCCGCAGGCAAATCCTGGTTCGCTGCCTAATGACTGGAAATAATCGATGACCGTGACCTTGGCGCCGCGACCGGCGACGACCAGCGTGTGCGGGAACGTGCTGGCATTCATTCCGCCCAGCCATTGGTGAAGCTCGACCGGCCGGTCGACTTCGATACCGGGCGGTATGTAGACGAATACCCCGCCGCGCAGGGCGGCGGCATGCAGTGCAAAAAACTTCTCGCCGCCGAGACCCGCGGACTGGGCCATGAAATGGCTTTTAATCAAGTCCCCATGCACCTGCAACGCCTCCATCAAGGGCATGACGACAATGCCGTCAGCGGCCGCGGTGTCGGCATGTAGCAGCAGGTCGTTGCCCAGTACGATGCGGGCGGCTGGGTGGCTGAGACCGACCGACCGGGTCACGGCTGCGGTGGCATCGGCGCCGGTGAAAGGGGATCCGGGGACAGCCGCCGAGACATCTAACTTTCTCAGGTCGGAGAAGCGCCAGTGTTCGTCCTTCCGCTTGGGGGCGGCCAACTGCTCGTAGATGGCCCGCGCCGCCGCCTGCCGTCCGACGAACCACGCGGGCAGCGCGCTGGGGTCAGCGGCTGCGGCTGCCGCCATCAATCGCTCTCCGGCTTCCGTCCAGACAACGCTCGGATCAACAACTGGTTCAGTGACACTGGCACTCATAAAGGTAAAAAAATCGGGTAACAGACAAACGTCGACGCTTCTTCTTCATACTCGAGAATCCCCCCGGTCGACACGGGAAAGACTTCGTTATTTGCAGTGAGGGCCCACCGTTTCTCCGCGGGACGACCCGCCGGTGTTCGGCGGTCGACCGGTGGAGCAGCCGGTGGAAAAACTCGCTCGGCATGGCGCGTGCCATACCAGAGGGCGAGCTGATGGCCTGATGGCTTAATGGGGCCTACCGAAGGGATCAGCCGACGCTGTCTTCCATTTCGAGGTCGATGAGGCGTTTGAGTTCGACCGAGTATTCCATCGGGAATTCGCGGACGAGGTCGTTGATGAAGCCATTGACGGCGAGCGACATCGCCTGCCCTTCGTCGAGGCCGCGCTGTTGCATGTAGAAAAGCATTTCTTCGGACACCTGCGAGACCGAGGCTTCGTGTTGGGTCGCGTGACGATTGCCGCGCACGGTGATGGCCGGGTAGGTGTCGGTGCGCGAATGGCTGTTGATGAGCAGAGCATCGCACTCGGTGTTGTTTTTGCAGCCCTTGAGGTGCTTGGGAATGTGGACTTGCCCGCGATAGGTCGCGCGACCTTCGCCGACCGAGATGGATTTGGAAACGATGTTGGAGGTCGTTTCGTCGGCGGCATGAATCATTTTTGCGCCCGTGTCCTGATGTTGGCCGCTGTTGGCGAGTGCAATCGAGATC
>JALRGB010000433.1 GCA_023253575.1 Verrucomicrobiales bacterium | reverse complement strand
GCATTGTCCGCAGTAAGGCAGGCGGTGAATACCACTCGGTTTTTAAAGGACAGGGCATCGATTTCGACGACTTCCGCGAGTATCAGTCAGGGGATGAAGTCCGGAGCATCGATTGGAATGTGACCGCGCGACAGGGCACTCCCTTCATTCGCAAATATGTCGAGGAGCGCGAATTGACCGTTTATGTGGCGGTCGATGTGAGTGGTTCCACGTTGTATGGCAGCGGTGATCAATCCATGCGGATGCTGGCGGCGCGAGTGGCGGCGGCTTTTGCATTTTCGGCGATTCACAACCAGGACAAGTGCGGGTTGGTTTTGTTCAGCGATGATGTCGAGTTGTTTTTACCACCGGCGAAAAGCCGCCGTCAGGTCTTGAGGATGATCCGGGAAATTTTGTATGCTCCGGCCCGCGGACAAGCGACCCGTCCCAAGTCCGCGCTCGACCTCATTTCCCGCCACACCAGCCGCCGGTGTCTCGTTTTGCTGCTGTCTGACTTTCAATTCCCAGGTCTGGCCGCCTCGCTGCGTACGGCGGCCGTCCGTCACGACGTGGTGGCCATTCAGCTGAGTGATCCAGCGCAGGAGGCATTGCCCATGGCCGGCCGCGTGCGCCTCGCTGATCCCGAAACCGGCGAAGAAATCGTCGTCAATACTCACAACCCCCGCGTCCGCGCCCGCTACACCGAACTTCGCGCCGCCTGGCAGGCGGAAATCGACCAAGCCTGCACCTCGCTCGCCATCGATAAAATCGCGGTGCGCACCGATACCGACTTTCAACCCGCTCTGCATGCCTTCTTTCGAAAACGCCAAAAACGCCGTTAAAAATCACTTTTCCTGCGGAACCATCCCCCACCCTTTTCGGTCGGTTCCGGCAAATACTTTGTGAATGCGGTGACGCTTCGCATCTGTCAGGATCCGCCGCCCGCTGCTCCCAATGCCGCCATTCCCCGAACTTAAAGACATTTCGCCGCCAACCCCGCCGCCGTTTTCCTCGCCGGAAGAAGTGCAGCAGATTGTCTGGTGGATTTTTGGCGGCTGCGCCGGAGCCATGCTGCTCGTCGCCGTCTGGCTCTGGTGGAAATGGCGGGTGCGCCAACACACCGTGCCGCCGCCCCCGCAACCCGCGCTCGATCACTTGCACGAACGCCTGACCGCCCTGCACCCGCTCGCCGCCACCCAGCCCGCCGCCGAAATCGGGCAGAAGGTCGGCGATGCCGTCCGATCATACCTCCAACGCCAACACGGCCTGCTCGCCCGCTACCGTACCACCGAAGAATTGTTCGGTACCACCACCGCCGCCAACCGCCGCCACGGCGCCCCTCCCCCACTCCCGTTCCTGCGCCCATTCGAAGACGTCTTCACCCAGTGCGACGCCCTGAAGTTCGCCGGCGCAAGCTCGCCGCTCTACCAACGTACCTCGCTCATCGACGCCGCCCTCGCCGCCACCGAATTAGTGCGGGCCAGCCTCGCCCGCCCACCCATCACCGCACCACCGCAATTTCCGCCGCCGCTGCCGCCGCCGCTGCCGCCACCGCCGCTCGCCGCCAGTCATACCCCGCCGCCACTGCCTTCCAGCTCAGCGCCCTCAGCGCCCTCAGCGCCCTCAGCGCCTTCAGCACAGAGTACGCCGCCACAACCGCCGCCACAACCCGAGTCACTGCGGCCCTCGATACCATTCCCTCCGCCGCTTCCGCCCGCGCCAGCGGACCCCGCCACGGCTGGTACAGAATCCGACAAAATAAGTCCGGCTGATTTTCCCTCGTCCGCCCAGACTCCCGATCTGTCCGCCACCGTAGCAGTGGGCGCCATGGTAGTACCGCCCCCTTTCATTCCTGCGCCCTTGGTGGCGGCCGTCCGCCATCGGGACGACGCCTTCACGCATCCCCAACCCTCTGCTTTTGCTCGTGGAGCCGACGTCATTCCATCTTAACACGCTCTGGCCGTGGCTGCTTGAGTGCCGCTGGGCCGAGCCACACTGGCTTTGGCTGCTGCTCCTCGTGCCAGCACTGGCTTTCCTGCGCGGCGCCCGTGGCACCGGCCCGGCCGTGGCCTTCTCCTCGCTCCATCTCTTGCGCCAGATCAGCAAGCCCGGGCGGTCCGCCATGGGCGCGCTCTCAACAGCCCTGCCCTTCGTCACCCTCATCCTGATGATCGCCGCCATGGCCCGCCCGCAACACGTCCGCACGAGGGAAACCATCGACGCCAGCGGAATTGAAATTTTCCTCGCCATCGACGTCTCACTCTCGATGTCGATTGAGGACATGACTTTAGGCAATCAGACGGTCAACCGGTTGTCTGCGGCGAAAAAAGTCACTCGTGATTTCATTCAGGGGCGTCGCAGTGACCGGATTGGGCTAGTCGCTTTTGCCGGCCGCCCGTATGTCCCGAGTCCGCTCACGCTGGACCATGACTGGCTGCTCAACACCCTCAGTGAGCAGGTCAAAATCGGCCTCGTGGAAGATGGGACCGCCATTGGGTCGGCCATCGGAGCGGCCGCCCGCCGATTGGAAGGACGCGACACCGAGGTCAAAAGCAAAATCATCGTACTGATCACGGATGGATCGAACAACTCCGGTAATTTGACCCCGCTGGATGCGGCCCGACTGGCCCAAACATTCGGAGTGCGGATTTACACCATCGCCGTTGGCACTGAAGGCATGCACCGCATTCCGCTACCCGACCGTTCCGGCCGATTTCTTCCGGGCATGCGTCAGGAATTTGACATCGACCTGATGAAACAGATTGCGGCCATGACCAACGGGATGTTTTTCCGGGCTCAGGACACGCGGGCGTTGGAAGAGATTTTCAAGACCATCGACACGATGGAAAAGACCGAAATCAAGCGTCAGACGCGCACGGAGGTAGACGAAATGTTTCACGTCTTGGTGGCGGCGGCGCTGGCCACGGGCTTGCTCGGGGCGGCTCTGCGCCTGACTGCCTTCCGGGAGGTGCCGGCATGACCCCGCTCCCCCTCCGCCCCGGCCCGACCGGGCATCGTTTTTCATCTCCCCAACCGCTGCGCCCCTCACTCCCATGACCTTCGCCAATCCTGATGCCTTTTTGCTGCTGCTGCTGCTGGCGCCCCTCGCACTGGCCAAGCTGATCGGCGACCGCACAGCCCGCCGCAGGCTCCAGCGCCTCGCCGGCCCTCAGCTATTGCCCCAGCTCAGCCGGGGCGGATGGCGCGGGCGCGGGGCCATGATTTTTTTCTTTGAAGCGGCTGCCCTCGCCTTCCTGATCACGGCCCTCGCCCGTCCCCAGTGGGGATTTACCGAACGCGAAGTCAAGGGCAATGGACGATCGTTGATTGTGGCCATCGACACCTCCCGCTCGATGCTCGCCACTGACCTGACGCCGGACCGCCTGACGCGGGCCAAACTGGCCGCGCAGGACTTGGTGACGGCTTTGCCGGGAGATAAAATCGGACTGATCGCGTTTGCGGGCCGCGCTTTCCTCCAAGCTCCGCTGACGACTGACCATGAAGCCTTACTAGAGGCGCTGAGCCAGTTCGACACCGAGCTCATTCCGCGAGGTGGCAGTAATTTGTCGGAAGCCATCGAGCTGGCCACGGAGATTTTTGACAAGGCGGACAGTGCCAATCATGCTTTGATTATGTTGAGCGACGGCGATGAACTCGAAGGAAAAGCGGTCGAAGCAGCGCGCAAAGCGCTCGAGAAGAACGTCATGATCGTCTCGGTAGGCGTGGGCACGCAGGAAGGGTCGTTGTTACCCGATGACAATCCGCGCAACCGAAGCGGCTATTTGCGCGACGCCAGCGGTAAACCCGTGCGCAGCAAGCTCGAGAGCGGCGTGCTGGAAAGCATCGCCCGCGAAACCAACGGACTGTATTTGAACCTCAGCGGAGCCAGCGTCCTCAAAGAACGCGTGGATGTCATCCTCAACAAGCTGGATCGCTCCAAAACCGCAGCGCTCAAAGACACACGGCAAGCCATCGACCGCTATCAATGGGCGCTCGTCCCAGCCTTGCTGTGCCTCGCGATCGCCTGGCTGCTGCGCCTCGGCCGCCGCTTGGGCGCGGCCGCCCGCTTGGGGACCTCCTCCAACGATACCCCCTCGGTGACGGGAGCGACGGGGGCAACAGCCGTTGCTATCGCCTTGGCCGGCGCCCTGCTGGGCTGGTCGGCCAGCCCCGCGCAAGGCGGTGTCCTGACCCCGGGTCGCGAAGATCGCGGCCCGAGTCCATGGCAGTCATTCGAAAAAGCCGAAACGGTCACCCAAGTCCCCGGCGAGTTGACTGACGAGCAACGCGCCTTGAAGAGCGAAGTCTACGAGGCCGTCGCCGAAAAATTTGACCAGGCGCTGGCCGATCAGCCGTCGCGCACCCGCGCCGCCGAGCTCGAATTTGGACGCGGTGCCAGCTTGTTCCGCGCCGAGGACCATGACGCTGCTATCGAAGCCTTCGGTAAAGCCCTGGCCTCGCCTCAAACCAGCCTGCAAGCCGAGGCCGCTTATAATCTGGGCAATGCGCTGGCCGGCAAAGCCAAGGACCTGCCCAAACAAAAAAACCGCCTGAAGGCCATGATCGCCCTCGTCGAGGAAGCCATCCGCCATTACGACGAAGCACTCACCGTCCATCCCAATCACGAAAATGCCCGCATCAACCGCGATCGGCTCAACGAATACCTCCCGAAATTAAAAGAAGAACGCCAGCGGCGCATCGAACAGGGAAAACAAAAGAAAAAGCAAAAAGGCGAGAAAAAAGGCGAAGAAGAAGGTGAGAAAAACGATGGCCAACAAGGACAGCAGGGCGAACAACCAGGAGCCGAAGGAAATCAAGGGCCACCCGGGAAAGGCGAGGAATCTGAAGAAGAAACCGACGAGGAAGGAGAAGGGGAAGGGGAACAACCCAGTGAAAATGGCGAAGGCGGATCGGAAGGAGAAGGGGAAAAAGGTGAAAATGGCGAGCAGCCCGGCGACCAGCCGGGTCAGGGCGACCAGTCAGGCGACGACGGGGGGCCAGGTCCGAGTGACCGCGATCAAGCCGCCCCCGAAGGAAATGACCAAGAACGCCGCGGCGAGCAAGAAGGCGAGGGGCCGCTGGGAGCCAAAGGCGGCACCCCAGGGGACAGCCAAAAAGGCGATAGCTCAAAGTCCGATTCTCCCGGGCAAGAGGCCGCCGACGGCAAGCGCAATCCGGAGACCGGATTTTCCCGCAATGAAGCCCGGGCCCTGCTACGAGCACTTTCTGATGAAGATTACGTCCGTCCGCTGACCGATGAGGCCATGCCCGAAGGAACGTACAAAAACTGGTAGCCCCCGACAGGCCATGAATTTTTCCATGATGATTTCAGCATTGCTCCCCGGCCAGAAATGGCGGCTACCCCCCGCCCACCGCCGCCCGCTGCACCAGATCCGGCTGCTGCTGGCCAGCGTCACGGCCGGTTTGGCCGCCCTCGTTTTTTCCCCATCCGGACTGATGGCACAACAGGTCAGCGCCACCCTGTCACCCGCCATCGTGGCTCAAGGACAAGTGGCCGAATACGCCATCACCTACGAAGGACCTCAGGTGAATATCGAATCACTGGAATCAATCGAAGTGCCAGGCCTAGAAATTCAAGGGCCACAAAGTCAGCAAAGTTTTTCCCGTATCAACAATGT
>JALRGB010000700.1 GCA_023253575.1 Verrucomicrobiales bacterium | reverse complement strand
CCAAGGATTGTATAAGCCATCACCTTGTTTCCAAACAGGAAAAAACCTCTTTCTCGCAGGAAGATCCCACTCTCCCCACCATGACTGCGACGCCACCGGGGGCTTCCGGTCCAGAAATGACGCCAAATCTAACAATAGCTTCTCCGTAAGCGACGCCTCCGCGCGCTCCGCCAAAACCGCCCGCGCCAAAGCCAGACCATCCTTCTCTCAAAGTCAGCTTGAACACTTGCAGCCTTCCGCCGCATGGTTACGCTCGTCAGATACCTGTCTGTCCCGTGACGGCTCTCGATTCACATGTCCTTGTTCTGAACCGGCTCTGGCAACCGGTCAATACCTGTACGGCCCGCCGCGCCGTCACCCTCGTTTTCCTGGGACACGCCCACATCGTCCACCGCGACGAAGCAAATAATTACTCCACCCATGACGCCCTCTCATGGATCGACCTCACCGCGGAGAATCATCAACACGCAACCCAGCCAAAACTGCGCTCCGCCCGCCATCAATTCGCAGTTCCGGAAATCATCGTCCTCTCGATCTACGACCGCCTCCCCAAAACCGAAGTAAAATTCACACGGCACAATGTGTTTTTGCGGGACAGCTTCACGTGTCAGTACTGCGATCGCCTCTTCGACCCGTCAGACTTGAATCTTGACCACGTTATCCCCCGCGACAAAGGGGGTAAAACGTCGTGGGAAAACGTGGTGGCTTCCTGCATTCGATGCAACTCAAAGAAAGCCAATAAAATGCCGCATGAAGCGCGCATGTTCCCGCGCACCGCGCCCCGAGCCCCTCGCTGGCGACCATTTCACGCCAGCCTCCAACATACCGAGCCGCGAAACAGCTGGCGCGACTTTATCGAGGTCGCAGACGGAACCGTCGAAATATCCGCCTAGCCACCAATCAGAAGGAGCGCGAGAAACGCGCTCCCCCCAACCGCCAAACCATCCAGCGCCTCCAGTGCCCGCGCCACGACGGCCATGAAGCACAGAAATGACTGCGCTCAATACTGGAGGCCTTCACTTTTTCAGAGCAGCCGGCCCTAATGCTTCATGCGCCCACCGTAAATGGCGCGGTCACCCAGTTCTTCCTCAATCCGAAGCAACTGGTTGTACTTAGCAATCCGGTCCGAACGACTCAACGATCCTGTCTTGATCTGGCCGCAATTCGTCGCCACCGCGAGATCCGCAATCGTCGAGTCTTCCGTCTCACCGGAACGATGACTCAAGACCGAGGTATAAGCATGACGATGAGCCAGCTCCACCGCATCAAACGTTTCCGTCAGGCTTCCAATCTGGTTGACCTTGACAAGAATGGAATTGGCAACCCCCTGGTCGATGCCCTTCTGCAAAAACTTCACATTCGTCACGAACAAATCGTCACCCACAAGCTGGGTGTTTTTTCCAAGCTTTTCAGTCAGAATCTTCCAGCCCGCCCAGTCGTTTTCATCACACCCGTCTTCAATGCTGATGATCGGGAATTTTTTCTGCAGCGACGCATAATAATCCACCAACTCGGACGCACTCTTGACCGAACCATCGGATTTTTTGAAAACGTAGGCCTTTTTCTTCTTGTCGTAAAATTCCGAAGAAGCCACGTCCAACGCAATGAAAATATCCTCGCCCAGCGTATAACCAGCCTTTTCAATGGCAGTGGCAATCACACCCAGCGCATCATCCGCCGATTTCAGCGTCGGGGCAAAGCCCCCCTCATCGCCAACCGTCGTGCTCAGCCCGCGATCATGCAGAACTTTCTTCAACGCATGAAAAACTTCCGCTCCGTAACGCAAAGCTTCACGGAATGTCGGAGCCCCCTTCGGCACGATCATAAACTCTTGGAAATCAATAGGCGCATCGGAGTGCGCACCGCCGTTGATGATGTTCATCATCGGCACCGGGAGCACTTTAGCGTTCGGACCGCCAAGATACGCATAAAGCGGCTGCTCCAGCTGCGCGGCTGCCGCCTTGGCCACCGCCAGCGACACCCCCAGAATCGCGTTGGCCCCGAGCGTGGCCTTGTTCGGCGTGCCATCCAGCTGGTTCATGATGGCGTCAATCTGCCCCTGCTGACAGGCATCGTGCCCTTCCAACTCCGGAGCAATGCGGTCGTTCACCGCCGCCACCGCCTTGAGCACCCCCTTGCCCAAATATCGCTTCTTGTCGCCATCGCGCAATTCCCACGCCTCATGCTCGCCAGTGCTCGCGCCCGAAGGCACCGCCGCACGACCCAATGCGCCACCTTCAAGACGCACATCCACTTCAACAGTGGGGTTTCCGCGCGAGTCAATGACCTCGCGCCCAGTAATTTCAAGGATGGTAGTAGGCATAAAAAAGAATCCAATTAAACAATCAGCCGCCACAGACAAAGCACGACCCGCCGGGCGCGGCAACCAGTGAAACCGGCTAGACCCAAAAAAGCCGCCCAAGTGAGCGGCTTTGATCGAAAAAATCGACGCAATCAACAACCCTCACTCGGCAGGCTTCATCTCCAGCCCCAGCTTTTTGAGCTTCGGCCAAATGACAATTCGACAATACGGGTTTTTGTCGGCATTCAGATTGAAGTAATTTTGATGGTACTTTTCTGCTGGATAGAAGGTTTCCGCCTTGGTGATTTCAGTCACAATGGGATCTTTGAAGTCTGGCTGGTGCTTGCTTTTTGATTCTTCAGCCGCTTTTTTTTGCTCCTCGGAATGGAAAAAGATGCCGCTGCGATATTGCGTTCCCACATCATGCCCTTGCCGGTTGAGCGTGGTAGGATCATGCGAAGCCCAAAACACCTCCAGCAACTTGTCAAAACTGACAACTTTCGGGTCAAAAGTGACCTGAATCGCCTCCGCATGACCCGAGGTGCCTTCGCAAATGTCGTCATAGGTAGGGTTTTCAACCGTGCCCCCAATATAGCCGGAAACAACCTTCTCGACCCCCTTGATGCGCTGAAAGACGGCCTCCGTACACCAGAAACATCCGGTGGCCAGAGTGGTGGTTTGCTGAACTTCAGTCATGGGCGGAGCAGTAACAGGTGGGCCGGCTGGCAACTTGGACGGAATCTTCAATGCCGGCTCGGCACCGCACGCCAAGAGCGGAATTGAAACGGCAAGAACAAAGAGATGATAAAATTTCATACGACGGGGTTGCACCTTGCGGATGACATAAGTTAGCTCCGATGAGTGAGACGTCAAACAAGGTCATCCGCCGACACACCAGCCAATACCAAAGAAGCGATGGCTGAGGTCCGGGCTGTCTATGTCATGCTGGCCGACCGCCCCCTGCAGCGCGATTGTCAGGGACGCGCTGCCTGCTGTCATTTCCGCCAGACCGGAAAGACGCCCCAGCTGACCCGGGGCGAAGCGCTCGTGCTCGCCCAAGGCGTGCGGGCCGCGGGGCGCACGAAGGTTGCCGAACGCCCCGACGGAGCCTGCCCCCTGCTCGCCCCAGACCAGCGCTGCATGGCCTACAACGCCCGCCCGTTCGGGTGCCGCACCCATTTTTGCGCCGCCGCCGGCGGCCCCGCGGCCCGGCGAGATGTGCTGGATTTGATCCGGCGCCTCGAGACGGTGGATGAATCTCTCGGCGGCGATGGCCCGAAACCACTGTCCCAGGCGCTTTACGAGGCCATGCAGCCGAAATCAAACCCGCCGCGAACCAAAACCAAACCGCGGAATTGAAATCGCCTCACGCGTCCCCATCCACCCACCCACCCTCATCCACCATGTCACTCCACTTCACCAAAATATTCCTCTCCGCCGGCATCATCTGGGCTGTCTCCGAGCTCGCCAAACGCAATAATACCGCCGCCAGCATTATTCACTCTCTCCCCCTCACCTCCCTGCTCGCCCTCAGCTGGATCTATTGGGAAACAAAAGATACCCAACTCATCGCCAGCCAC
>JALRGB010000405.1 GCA_023253575.1 Verrucomicrobiales bacterium | reverse complement strand
AAAGAATCAACTGACCCCGGCCCCACCACTCGCTCCTAGCCAACGCCCTCCCCTCGAATACCGGCTGGGCACCAGCCCCGCCTCGGGCCCGCGACCACAGCTCACGGCCGCGGTCGGCGCGCCAGAAAATGGGCCTTCAGCCCGGCCACCACGCCCCCGGCATATTCCCGGTACAAGCTCGGGCGCAGCTTTCCCGCTACCAGTTTTTCCCCCTCATAGTCACCGGCCGCCACCCGCTCGTAGACCTCCCGGGAATTCATCACATAGGGCTCCGTAAAAACGACCGGACACTGATAAAGTCGGTTAGCCATCAAATTCCGGGCCCAGACGTAGGGGTTGTCGGCGAGCGGTCGGTGCGCATTTCCCGCCATCGACCCAGCCCCGTAATCATACGGAGGCAGTCCGGTAGCCGCAGCCAGTCCCTTCGACACCGCGTCCGCCAGCCGCAGCTCCTCGCGGTCACTGCGCTGTAATACCCGCTCCAGCATTTCATAACGAACGTCGTCCATCGCCATCTCACCCGCCGCATAATGACCGTTCACAATCACATGCAGATGGTTCGACTCCACAAAAGTCACCCGGCCCGGATCCCCCCACGGCTCCGCATTAAAATGTAGGCACACCAGCACATCCGGCTGCAACCGCTCGTTGACGAGATCCGCCCGCGCCCGGATCTCCGCTCGACGATAAAAGAAAAGCTCGGCCTCCCGGGTTGTGGCCGTGGTCGACTCATAGTCCCCTGGCCGGGCCGCCGTCACCGGCTCAGCCCGTTCTCGCACCAGCGAAACCACCGCCCCGAGCGCCTCGAGCGCGGGCTTTAATAGCTGAGCCGTCAACAAAGTCATCTCTCCTTCCATTACCGCCGTTGACTCATTCTGAGGCTGATACCACCGCTCCTCCATGCGGGCCCACGCGCCTCCAATATGCCCGGGATCCAACACCACCTTCACCCCCTCCAAAGGACGTCCGTCCGGATCAGACGACACCGGCAAATCCTCAGCCTCCCGCCAATAACGCACCGGCTCACGACCGCCCGCCACACTCAAAGACAACCGCTCCCCCCCAGCCTCCGCCGACCACTTCACAATCTCCATCACCCCCGCACCACCAGCCCGCTCATCCCCGACCCGCACCCACTCCTCCCAATCAGCCGTGCCATCACCATAAATTCGAGTCATCGCTTCACGTACCTCCGCCGACGTCAATACATCAGCCAACCGCTCCAAACGCCCCCACCCCGGCTCCGGCGCCAACGAAGATAATGTCATCACCGGCACCCGGCCCGCACCCGCAGCACCCGCGGCACCCGCGGCACCCGTCCCTGCACCCGCTGCACCCGCTGCACCCGTTCCTACACCCGTTCCTGCCCCCGTCCCTGCATCCACAGATCCCGACCGAACCTCCGGCGCCGCCTCCGGACGCTGAAACAAGACATAATACAGCAACGCCCCGCCCGAAAGCAGCAGCATGCCCACCGCCGCCACCAACGGCCATTGTTCAAGTCGTCGACCCTTCATGCGCGTAAGACTTTACAGTGCGTGATTTTCCGCAAGGTTGGTACTCTCATGATGGAGGAATCAGCTGCGGTAGAACCGCTGCGCATTTTATTTTTAGGCGACATCTTCGGCGAACCCGGGCGCAAAGCGGTTATCGAACTGCTTCCGGTCTTGCGGGAGAGGTTTCAGATCGATTTCACAATCGTCAACGGGGAAAACTCCGCGGGCGGCCGCGGCATCACACCCAAAATTGCCATTAGTCTCTTGCGAGCCGGGGTGACGGTGATCACGCTTGGTGACCATGCCTGGGATCAGGCGGACATTATGGAGTTCATGCCCACCGAGCCGCGCTTGCTCCGGCCGGTCAACTACCCATCGGGTGCGCCGGGCCAGGGATGGATTGTGCTCGACACCCCCAAAGGTCCGGTCGGGGTCCTCAATGTTCAAGGCCGCGTCTTTATGGGACAGGCACTCGACAACCCATTTCTCGCCGCTCAAGCTGCGGTGGAGGAAATGCGCAAGGAAACCAAGGTGATTTTCGTCGATTTCCATGCCGAGGCGACCAGTGAAAAAATCGGTTTCGGCCGCAGTCTGGATGGGCAAGTCAGCGCCGTCGTTGGCACGCACACCCACGTGCAAACGGCTGACAACATGGTGTTTCCGGGTGGCACTGCCTACCTCACTGATGCGGGCATGTGCGGTCCTCTGCACTCGGTGATCGGCAGTGAAATTGCCCCGATCATCCAACGGTTTCGCACCAATCTGCCCACTCGCAACCACGTGGCTCGAGGCGATGTGCGCGTCAGCGGCTGCATGATTGAAATCGACCCGTCCACCGGCCGCGCCCTGCGCATCGAACGCATTGCCGAAATCGTCAGCGTTCCCTCATGAGCGCTCCCCCGCCCCAGCCGTCCTCCGGCGGCCACGAGCTGCTCGACAGCGGAGGATTTCAAAAACTCGAACGCTTTGGCGATGTCACGCTGGCCCGCCCGTGCGCGCAGGCCGTCTGGAAACCACGGCTTCCGGAAACAGTCTGGCGCAAAGCCACCGCTAGCTTCTTCCGCGAAGGGCAAAAAACACGATGGACCGGACGAGAAAAACTGCCCGCCACTTGGAACATCACCGTGGATGGCATCGTCTTTCGCCTCAGCTCCACGGACTTCGGCCACCTCGGGATTTTTCCGGAACAACGCGATCAGTGGAACTTGATCCGCTCCCGGTGCTCAGACTTCGCCACCCGCCATGCGCGCCCCGCCCGGGTCATTAATTTGTTCGCCTACTCAGGCGGCAGCACCCTCGCTGCCGCCCACGGAGGAGCCGAAGTCTGCCATGTCGATGCCTCGAAAGGCATGGTCGAGTGGGCCCGCGAAAATGCCGTCCTCAACCGCCTGCAGTCGGCCCCCATCCGTTGGATCGTCGATGACGTCAGCAAATTCCTCGATCGCGAGCGGCGGCGGGGCCGACAGTATGATGGTTTTATCCTTGATCCTCCCAGCTACGGGCGGGGTGCCAGTGGCGAGATCTTTAAAATCGAAACCGACCTGCCACTTTTATTGCGGGCCATCCGTCAGCTGATGTCAGACACGCCACTGGGCATCATGCTTTCGTGTCATACTCCGGAGCTGACCCCGATTGCTCTGGCTCATGTCCTTGGTCAGGAGATGGAGGGAGTGCGGGGCGGCCATCTGGAGCACGGAGAAATGCTACTGCGCGGCCCCGGCGCCCCCGTCCTCCCGGTACCCAGCGGCAGTTATGCCCGCTGGATGGCCAGCTGAGCCTAGGGGGTACTTCCTGAACCTTAGGGACGCTCCCTAAGCCCCATGGGGCGCTTCTGAAGCACCCGATACCCGAACATCGGCTCCCAGCCCGGAAAATCCGCCACGGTCTCGTACTCGTCACCGCGGAGACGGGCCGCCACCTCCGGTAGCCGCTCGCGAGTCGCCTCCCATCCGCCGACTTTGACCAGCAACGACTTCCCCTCCCGTGCGGCCGCTCGCTCGGCCACCTCCAAATCCGCGGCAGATTTCACAACCATCACGTCCGGAACATACAGTTTCATCTGCTGGTCGCTAATACCCACCACCGCCTGCAGCGAACCCGCCCGCGCTCCCTCCACCCGCGCCGCATCACGCATCGGCTGACGCGGCAGCACCCCCATTGCCAGCGAACTGCCAGTCCAGACGACGAGGCACACCGCCGCCGTGACGACCTGCCCACCTGCCAACATGACCCGCCGCCCGCGGCCCGCCGCCCCCACCGCCCACGGATCAGGGCCGGTCCCCAGCAGCAACACCACCCCGAGAACCACCGGCAGCACATACCAAATCAACAACAAGGTCCCCATAACCGCGCTCTGACTGATCATTAACGCCGCGCCCACCCCCATCAACCCGGGCCCAAGCAAAAGGCGGGGGCACCACCAACTCCATGCCGCTGCCCGCAGCACCAACAGCCCGGCCACCAACGCCGTCGCCCACCCCGCCACACTGGCCGACGGCATCCACGCCACCTCCCGCCACTCCAAACTCATCACCGACCAAGGCACTCCCAGACACAACGATTCCCCCAGCTGCCCGAGCCAACCAGCCGTCACCCGGTACGCGCTCACCTCATTTCCGCGCCGTAGGTACTCGCTCAATTGCGAGAGCGATGGTCCATAAGTCCATAAAAAACAAACCCCCGCCAACGCATTAGCCAACACCAGCCGGGACAACCAAGTCCAACGCCGCCCGCGCACCAGCCAGCCCGCCGCCAACCCACACGTCACCAACGGAAAATACACACACCCCGCAAAGGCCAATAACGCCCAAAGATTCATCGCCGCCGCCAACAACCACCACCGCCACCGCCCGTCACTCAACGCCTGTCTTAAAAAAATTAACCCCAGCACCAGCGCCAGTAACATCGCCGAATACCCGCGCATCTCGGTCGCAAAACGCACATGCCAAGGATGCACCGCCAACAGCAACCCCGCCGCCAGTCCACCTCGCCCCGCCAGCATCACTCCCAATAACGTGGTCGCCCCTACCGTGGCTACCCCCCAGAGAAAGGCCGGCATCCGCATCGCCACTTCAGAAAATTCCGTTCCCGCACGCCCACCCACCACCCGCCATACCCAGTGCGACACCCGAGCCTCCACCGTGCACCACACATGATTGTTCGACCGCTCATTCAAAAAAAGCGCGCGCGACCACGCCACCGGCCGATGCACCATCCCGCCGTCACTCGCCCGTTCGTTCACCCCCCACACATACGCCCGGGCCGCATACGCCTCGTCCGTCCAAAAGCTGTGGCCCAATCGAGGCCACCGCAAACCCGCACTCACCACCATCGAAAGCCCGCCCACGACCACTACCGCCCGCCAAGGAATCGGCACCCGAACCCACCCAACCGCCTCACTCCGACCCGCCCCTACTTCGCGCCGCCCCCAATAGCTCAACGTCATCATCCCGGCCCCGCCCACCACCAGCCCGGCCCACGCCGCCCGCTCAAATCCCAACGCCATGTGATGCTCAAGTCGCAACTCCCGGCCGTGCGCCCGTCGCTTCACGCTCTGCGACAACACATGATCGTCACCACACCCCAACCACACCAGTCCCATCAGAAAAAACCCGGCGCACACAGCACCCAAGCCCAGCCCGATGCGGGAGAATCGATCCAGCCGACACATGGTGTATTGTTTGCCGGAAATCCCTCCGAAAGCGAGCAGAAATGAGGAACATCAAAAAATTGCGCTTTCACCGTCCTGGCGCCTATCATGACGGAATGCACTCATCCACCGCTCGCACCCGCCGATCATTTTTCCAAGGATCGGCCGCCACTCTCGCCGCCGCCAGCCTCTCCCATCGCGTCCAGGCCGCCGACGCCGCCTCCGGACTGAAAGGCCATATCAACCATTCGGTCTGCCAATGGTGCTACGAAGGCATCCCGCTCGAGGACCTCTGCCGCGCCAGCAAAGAAATGGGACTGTCGTCGATCGACCTCGTCGGCATCAATGACTTTCCCACCTTGAAAAAATTTGATCTCACCTGCGCCATGGTCGGCGGCATCAGCATCAAAGGCCCCGGAGACACCAAACTCGGCGGCATCGAAAAAGGCTTTAACCGCCGCGAATATCACGAGGCTCTCGCCTCCGGACTGGAACGCCATATCAAAGAAACCGCCAACTTCGGCGCCCGACATGTCATCGTCTTCTCCGGCAATCGCGACGGCCTCAGCGATGATGATGGTCTCAAAATATGCGCCGAAGGCCTTAAAAAAGCCCTACCCTTCGCGGAAAAACACGGGGTCACCCTGGTCATGGAATTGCTCAATAGCCGCGTAAATCACCCTGATTACCAATGCGATACCAGCGCCTGGGGCGTGGAACTCTGCAAGGCCGTGAGCTCGGAAAACTTCAAGCTCCTCTACGACATCTACCACATGCAAATCATGGAAGGCGATATCATCGCCACCATCAAACGCGATCATCCTTACTTCGCTCACTACCACACCGGCGGCGTGCCAGGACGCCATGAAATCGACGAATCCCAAGAGCTCAACTATCCAGCCATCATGAAAGCCATCGTCGACACCGGATTCAAAGGCCACGTAGCCCAAGAATTCATCCCTGCCAAACCCGACAAACTCGCCTCCCTCCAGCAGGCCGTCCGCTTGTGCGACGTATAACCCGCCGCCACCGGGTTATTTCGCCGCCAGATCCAGAAAAACGATCGCTGAAGGATTCCCCACCGGGGTGTACTGACCGGTAAAAGTCAGTCGCCCACTGGCCGCATCCACCCGAAACGACGTGATCGCATCCGCCCGCTGGTTGCAGGAATACAAAAACCGACCCGAGGGATCAAAATTAAAACTCCGCGGGTAATTCCCACGCGTCCATTCCTCTCCCACCCAGGTCAGCCGACCGTCATCTTCAATGGCAAAAATGGAAATACTGTCGTGCAACCGGTTGCCCGCATACACAAAGCGCCCGTCGCCCGACACCAGAATGCCTGAACAAAAATTGCTGCCCGCATAGCCGGGTGGCAAACTGGACACCGTCTGCCGAGAACTGAGACGGCCAGTGGCGGCTTCATAGTCGAAAAGAACCACCGTCGACCCCTCCTCTTGCAGCGAATACAACCACCGGCCATTCGGATGAAAATGGAAATGGCGCGGCCCATCGCCTGGCGGCAGCGCCACGGCCGCCGGATCGTTGGGTGCCAGCACCCCGCGCTCCGCATCAAATTTCCAGAGAAAAAGCCGGTCTAGGCCTAAGTCTGAATGAATGACGAATTTGCCAGACGCATCGGCTTCGATCATGTGCGCATGAGTCCGATCGTGTCCGCTAAAGGCAAAACTCCCGGGAGGCGCATTCGTCGCCCGGGTCGGCCCCACCGTCCCCGCATCAATTTTGACATCCGTGGCCTCCGCCAGCCGGCCATCAGGCAAAATCGGCAAAACCGCCACCGATCCGCCAAAATAATTGGCCACCAGCAGAAACCGTCCTGAGGGATGAATACTGACATGCGTCGGCCCCGCCCCACCCGAACGCACGGTGTTCAACAACCGCAGTTTCCCGTCCGCACGGTCAATGGCCAACGCACTGACCGTCCCTTCGTTTTCATCACCCACCCGGTCCGTCTCATTCGCTGAATACACCACCGTTCCAGCCGCATTGACCACCAGATCACTCGGACTCGTCCCCTGCTCGTACACGCCGCACGCCGACAACACCCCCGTTAAACGATCGACCTGAAACAAATGAATGCCCCGACCATTCCCAGGAGGCAAATCCACCTGCGTCGGCAATACATCACGCAAGGGCGAACTAAAGGTGCCAACATACGCCATCAACGGCGCATCCGCCGATTGCCCACGCACCTGTGGAATCATCATCCCCACCACCATCGACGCCACTGCCCCAACGGAAATAAACCGCCGTAAAGACCCGGAAATTCCGGAGCATCGCTTTGGAAAAATAAATGGCATGATAAAATAAAAGCTCCCGCGCCACATCCGCCCCACCATGAAACAGAATCGACGCGAAAAATAAGTCGACCCCACCCTACTCACAATCGCCGAAAAAAGGCACTCGGAAAATTTCTGCGGCCCATAAATAAGACCGCCCCACCGCCGCATACCGAACGCCCTATCGCCCCGCCAAGAAAGACCGGCGGCTCTGGCGCGGCAACCCCTCCCACCCCCTGCCCCGCATGAAGCGGGGCGGGCTACTCACCGATTCAGGCCAGGGCCCGGGTCACGGCTTCCGGAGTGATCCCGAGTTCTTTAAAGACGGTATTTCCCGGAGCCGAGATGCCGAAGCGATCGATGCCGATGACCTTGCCTTCGGTGCCGACGTATTTCCACCACAGGCCGGCGACACCGGCCTCGATGGCAACTCGTTTCCGGCACGATGGAGGCAGGACGCTGTCGCGATATTCCTGCGATTGGCGGTCGAAGCGTTCGAAGCACGGCAGCGAGACGACGCGCACCCCGGGCTGGTCTTGGGCGGCGGCCACCGCATGTTGCACTTCTGAGCCGGTGGCGATGACGATGGCCGTCAGCGGGGCGGTTTCGTGTTTCAGGATGTAGCCGCCGTGAAAAACGCCATCACGCCGGGTCTGCACGCTGGCCAAACCGAGATGCGGCAGATCTTGACGGCTGAGTGCCAGCAAGGTAGGGCCGTCGGTGCGTTCGAGGGCCGCCACGAAAGAGGCCGCCGTCTCCTCGGCGTCAGCCGGCCGGATCACGTCGAGATTGGGGATGACCCGGAGTCCGCTGATGGTTTCCACCGGCTGGTGAGTAGGGCCGTCTTCGCCCACGCCAACCGAGTCGTGAGTAAAAATGTAGGTGACCGGCAGCCCGGCCAGAGCGGCCAAGCGGATGCTAGGGCGGCAATAATCTGCGAAGACAAGGAACGTCGCGCTACTGGCACGGAAGAGGCCGTCATAAGCGATGCCATTGCAAAGCGCGGCCATGGCATGCTCGCGGATACCAAACCAAATGTTGCGCCCCCGGGGATTGCTAGCGGAAAAATCACCGCCGTCTTTGATGTAGTTTTTGGTGCTACCAAAGAGGTCGGCGCTGCCGGTGATAAAATGTGGCACGGCCTTGGCCACCACTTGCAGGATTTCACCGCCACTGTTGCGCGTCGCTGATTTCCCGTCGGCGGAAAATTCGGGTATGCGCTGCAGCAAATCGCCCGGCAATTCGTTCGCCAGCGCCGCATCCAGCTGGCGCTTCAATTCCGGCTGAGCCACCGCCCACGCCGCAAACGTCTCCTGCCAAGCGGCATGAGCCGCCGCGCGCTTCGTCTTTAACTCGTTGAAATACCCACGAACTTGCTCGCTGACGAAAAAATGCGTTCCTTCCGGCAGTCCGAGGTTTTTCTTGGCCTCGTCCACAAATTTGGCGCCGCCTTCACCATGAGCCTTGGCCGTGCCCGCCACTTCAGGAATGCCGCGACCAATCTCAGTCTTCGCAATGATAAACTTCGGACGTCCGTTATCCGCCCCCTTGGCCTGCTCCACCGCCGCATGAATCGCGGAAAAATCATGGCCATCAATCGTCACCACATCCCAACCCATCGCCTCAAACTTCTTCGCCGCATCCTCGCTCTGCGTGACTTTTGCCATCGCATCCAACGTCACATCGTTGGAATCGTAAATAAGAATCAAATTGTCCAGACCGTTGTGACCCGCAAAGGACGCCGCTTCCATGGCCACCCCCTCCTGCAAACATCCATCCCCAGCCAGCACCACAATATGATGATCAAAAAGGACGTGCTCCCCAGTATTGTACGTGGCCGCTGCCATCTTGCCGCTCACGGCATACCCGACACCATTGGCCACCCCCTGCCCCAGTGGCCCGGTCGTGCTCTCCACCCCAGGCGTCTCACGAAACTCCGGATGTCCAGGCGTCATCGAATGCAAAACCCGGAAGGCCGCGACCTGATCAATCGACAAATCATACCCAGCCAGATGCAGCCAAGAATACAAAAACATCGATCCATGCCCCGCACTCAAAATAAACCGGTCACGGTTTAACCAGCGAGGAGCAGCCGGATCACACACCAGACACTCGCCAAAAAGCACAGCTCCGATTTCGGCCGCCCCCAAGGGAAGACCAAGGTGACCGGACGAGCATTTATGGACGGCGTCCATGGCAAGACCACGGGCTTCGTTGGCAGCTAGGGCAAGGATGGCAGTATTCATGAGAAAGAGACAGGCGACGAGGACAGTGATAATGGGCGGCACTGGGGCCTCGGGCCGCCCGATTGGCAGCAGCCCCCAAAACACCAGCATCCGCAGAAAGCGGAAGGCGGGCACCTAAGGGACAAAATCAAGAGCGTCAAGACGCCGGACGCGGGACCACCCAGTTCTATTACCGAGGAAAATTCGCCGCCCCCACCGCTCATGACCGCCGTAAGGCATTCCGGTAATTCATAATCCCTGCCGCAATCGATCCCGCCAGACGCTCGCGATACTGCGGCGTGTGAATTTTAGCACATTCCGCCGGGCTGGTAATAAAGCCTCCTTCCACCAGAATCCCCGGCGTCTGAATCCCCTTGAGCAAAAACCACCGGTCCCGCAATACCCCGCGATCCACCGCTTTTAATTGATACAGCATCGAAGCATGCACCGCCGTGGCGAGCGCAATATTTTCAGAATCACGGGAGTTACCGCGAAACCGCACCGCATCATTCTCATTGTCCTCCTTCCGACTCCGATTCGTCCCCTGGGGCGCCAGAGCATACGTCTCAACCCCCTGCGCATTGCTGCCGCCAGAATTAAAATGCACGCTGACAAAAATACTCGAGGGCGCCGCATTGGCCGCCGCCACCCTCTGTGGCAAACTAGGATAGCTGTCCCGCGTTCTTGTCATCAACACTTTAAGACCGCGGGCCTGCAAGAGCCGCGCCAAGCGCAGACTCGTGTCCAGCGCGTAGGTCTCTTCATTCCCAAACACCCCGCGAGCCCCGGAATCATGCCCACCATGCCCGGGATCCACCACCACCGTGGTAAATGGCGGCCCCTTCGCAATATGGCTCGGGCGCAACACCGGATCAATCAGCTTAGAAAGATCAATCCGCGAAACCAATACGTCGTTCCCCTGACTGGTCACCGGCAGGCTAAGCATAAACTTCACCCCGTTCACATACATTTCCTGGCTGCCTGAGCGCAATCGCAAGACCAACCGAGCAGAACGCAACGCCACCGTCGCTCCACTGCGCTCCACAGCCGTAAATTTGTAGAACTCCTTGATACCCTGAACAGTAACATACTCCTGCCCGTCCAGCGTCACCAGCTTCCACGCCGCCTCACCCCTCGAGGCCAATGCCAATGCCGCCCCGCCAGCAATCAAGCCCAAGGCGCGGCGCCGAGTACAAAAACGGGAATTGAGGGGAAACAGCTCCTCCATAGTCGTGCCGCTTATCGTAGGCGTCGATTCCGCCGCTCGCAACGAGCGCCCGCGAATTTTGCACGCAATCTCGCCGCGATTTCATTTCCCCGATCCCCGATGCCCGCTTTAGTCGCCATATCACCCCCATCCCAAATCCACCCGCCCACCCCAGTCCCCATGGTCACCAAATTGCTCCACACCCGCTACCGCGTCGCCGATCTGGAAAAAACCGTCGCCTTCTACACCGACGTCCTCGGCTTGCGTGAAGTCCGCCGCCACAAGTCGCCACGCGGCTCAGAACTCGTCTTCCTGGAAACTCCTGGCAGTCAGGAATTGCTGGAAATTTGCTCGTTTCCAGCCAGCGGTCCGGTCATCGTCGGTCCAGACTTGACCCACCTCGCCTTCGAAGTCCCCGATCTGGCCGCCTTCGCCGAACACGCCGCCGCCAAAGGATTTCCCCTCTCCGATGGCCCCACCGTCACCAGCACCGGCTCAACCTTCGCCTTCATCGACGCCCCCGAAGGGTACGAAATCGAACTCATCCAGCCCGCTCAACCCGATTAGCACCCGCCCGCACCGGTGGAAAAAATGAGGTCCTCTGAAAAAAGATGTTGGGCCATTCCCGCAATCCCAGAGTACCCTCACCCTTGATCGCCCCCCACTTCCCCATTTTTACCTCATGGATTTCGACTGGCTTGATGCCCCGTTTGAACTGAAAGCGGTCCTCCCCCGCGAAATCGAAGAGTCTTTCGAGGATCCCTTCAGCATTCGCCTGCTTCCTGAAGGCGACGGAGGAGGCGAAGCCAGATACTTCAACCTCGGCAAATCCATCAATAATCGCGGCATCTTCTCGCTCTTCTGGACCGATGGCAAAAAATATCGCGTCCTCTGCGCCCGCGAAATGACCGCCGAAGAACTCCAGTTCTTCGAACGTAAAAATGTCGAAATGCTCTAAACCCGTTCCCTCCTCCCCGCCGACGCACCCAGCCAGCCCTACCCGACCCGCACCGTAGCCCACATCCCATGAAAACCCTCAGCAAATGGAGCGAGATGCCCTCGTTCGATGACGAAAAACTCGAGGCCGCCTACTGGCTGGAACATCAGGTGGATTCCCGGCTGATGAATCACTCGATCCTTAAGTCAGACGTACGCGAATCCACCACCATCACTCTGCGCTTCGATCCCAGAATGCTCGCCCGCATCAAACGCATGGCCCGTACACGCTTCCTTAATTACCAGAGCATGATGAAACAATGGCTCAGTGAACGTCTCGAACAAGAGTTGAAAAACATGAACTAAGGCGCGTGCGCAATCCGACCCCTGCCCCCCCGCCATCCTCGCCCACCGCTCACCCCCACCCCGCCCGCCCCAGCCAGTGGCGGCAGCGGCTGCGACAACCCGCATTCTGGGTCGGCGCATGGGCCGCTTGGTTTGTGCTGCTCTGCATTTTTTCGTCCATCCCCGGCCACCGGCTCGGCCGCATGCCATTCGATTGGTTCGATAAACTCGAGCACGCTGGCTTCTTCTTTTTGGGGAGCTCCCTGATGGGAGCGTGGCTGCTGGCCACCGGTCGCTGGCCTAGAAAATGGTGGTTACTGCCCTCTCTGGCTGCGGTGGTTGGGCTCTTTGATGAGGCCCACCAGCTGATGACCCCAGGCCGCAGCGGCATGGATGCTGGCGACTGGCTGGCCGACGTCCTCGGCGGCACGCTAGCCTTGATTCCGGTCGCCGTAGTGGCTTGGCGCCTCCGCCAACGATCCTGACCACCGGCCAGAGCCCTTTCACCTCTGAGCCGTCGCACCGAGCGCACTACCGTGACAGCGCCAAGGTGGAACGAGGGTCAGGCCACGGTGACCCGCACGCCTTTGGTGCTGTTGATTTCACCCAACACGCGGGCTCCTTCTCCGCAGGCCAGCGCTTTTTTCACGTCTTTGGCGTGGACAACGGCTACCCAACCCCAGCCCATGTTGAATGTTTCCATCATCGAAACGGGATCACAGAGTTCCAAGATTTGCGGGATGACGCCCAGTTTCCACGCTGGGATGGTCAGATCAGCTCCGCAATCACCCAGCAGTCGCTCCAAATTCTCCGGCAGCCCGCCTCCCGTGATGTGGGCCATGGCATGGACACGCACTTTCTTTTTGCGCAGCGCCCAGACTTCTTCGTGATACAGCCGGGTCGGCGCCAGCAGCTCGAGCACCTGCTCCTTGGTCACTTTTTTGCCGAGCTTCTTCAAACATTGGCGGACCAGCGTCCAGCCGTTGCTGTGAAATCCAACCGACGGCCAACCCACCACCACGTCGCCCGGTCGAACTTTAGAAATATCCAGCAAATCCTCTTTTTCCACCGCTCCCACCGCAAATCCCGCCAGTTCAATCACCCCATCCGGCACGATGCCCGGCATTTCCGCCGTCTCGCCACCCGCCAAAATACAATGACACGCCGCACACCACTCCGCCATGCCGGCTACAAGCCGCGTGATCTTCTGCTTCTCAATCCGCCCGATGCCAATGTAATCAAGAAACATCACCGGATCACCCCCAGTCGTCAGGACATCGTTGACGTTCATCGCCACAAGATCCTTCCCAGCCGTCTCCAAAAGATCATACTCAAGCAATACCTCAAGCTTCGTTCCCACCCCGTCCGCCCCCGTCACAATCATCGGATGCTTGTACTTGCCCAGATCATAGGCCGCCGCAAACAACCCAAAGGCATTCGCCAGCTGACGGTGCTTCTGCGTGCTGGACACCAGTGAGGCGATATCCCCCACCAGCGCCGCCGCCCCGTGCGTGTCTACCCCCGCCCCTTTATAGGTGAGCTTGGATGACTTTTTCTTCGGAGCAACTTTCCCGGCTGGTGTCTTGCGAGCGCTTGGCATCCAATTCCCTTAAATGCTCGCCCCCATGCGGTCAAGCCACTCAGAGCACCCCCTGATCAATCATCGCATCAGCCACCTTGATAAATCCCGCCATATTGGCCCCCGCCACATCGTTTCCCGGAACTCCATATTCCTCAACCGTACGCAGACAGTGGTCGTGGATGTCCACCATGATGCCATGCAGCCGCCCCTCCACTTCCCGACTCCACGTCAGTAGTGCTGTCATTTAACCCGCATCCGTGAAATGATCCACGCCCATTGTGCCACTCCTCCTCGCCCCCACCAATTCCGCCACTACCGTCCCGCTTCATGACCAACCTTGTACGATTCGCCTGGCTCTCAGTCGCCGCCGCCCTCCTCACGTTTTTTTTGAAAATGTGGTCGTGGCAGGCCACCGGATCAGTCAGCCTGCTGTCTGACGCCCTAGAATCACTGGCCAATTTGGCCGCCGCCTTCATCGCCGTTGCCTCCCTCAGCGTGGCCGCACGCCCAGCCGATAACGAACATGCCTACGGCCACACCAAAGCCGAATATTTCGCTAGCGGCATCGAGGGCGCCCTCATCCTCATCGCCGCCGCAGGTATCGGATGGAGCGCCGTCGACCGACTCCTAGAACCACACCCACTCGAACAACCCGTCGTCGGCATCATCCTCTCCGCCATCGCCGCCACCATCAACCTCGTCGTCGCCCGCGTTCTCTTCCGCGTCAGCCGTCAACACCACTCCGTCGCCCTAGAAGCAGATGCCCGACACCTCATGACCGACGTCTGGACTTCCGCCGTCGTCATCGTCGCCGTCGCCCTCGTCTCACTCACCGGATGGACATGGATCGACCCCGCCCTCGGCTTGCTGCTCGCCTGCCATATCGTCGTCACCGGCATCCGCCTCGTCCACCAGTCCATGCTCGGCCTCATGGATACCGGCCTGCCCGCCGATGAATTGCTCATCATCCGGTCCGTTCTCGATTCCTTCGATCCCCAAGGCATCCAGTACCACGCCCTCCGTACCCGCGTCGCCGGAGCCCGCCGCTTCATGTCCGTTCACCTCCTCTTCCCCGGCGACTGGACCGTCACCAAAGCCCACGGGCTCTCCGAAGAAATCGAGGCCGCCCTCCATCACGCCATCCCCCGCATCAACATCCTTACTCACCTCGAACCCATCGAGGATCCAGCCTCCTGGCACGACATCGACCTCGACCGCGCTCATCCCGCACCCGCACCGCGCCCCCCCACTGAAACTCAATAAAGAAGGCTATGGCTTACTCGAGGTTAAACTTCGGGTTCTGCGCGAGGAAAGTCGCCGGATTTTGGTACAACAGGCGATCGATAAAGGCGGTATCATATCCGCGGCGGCGCAGCTCCAAGGCGGTCCTCGGCACCGCCAGCGGATCACTCACCCCCCAGTCACAGGCGCTGTTAAGCCACAGCCGCTCGTGCCCGTAAAGCTCAAGAATATCAATGGCCCGGTTAGGCGTCGTTTTGGACTCTGGATACAGCGTGATCCCAGCCCAAAAACCAGCCTCAAGTACCAGCGGCGCCGTATGCTCCTCCACGTGATCAACAATGACCCGCGATGGATCAATCGATGAATGATTCTTCAGCGCATCCAAAATCAAACGCGTCCCCTTCAATTTGTCCTCCAAATGCGGGGTATGCACGAGAATCATCTGCCCATGATCCGCCGCCATCTGAATATGGTTCTCCAATACCATCAATTCATTACGGCTATTTTTGTTCAGCCCGATCTCACCGACGCCAAGCACATTGGGCTTGTCCAACAACGGGGGAATCAACGACAAAACTTCCTTCGCCAATCCCAGATCTTCGCTCTCCTTGGGATTCAGACACAACCAGCAAAAATGCCGCAAATGAAAACGAGCCGCCCGCTTGGGCTCATACTCAGTCAGCTGACGAAAATAATCGGCAAATCCATCCGCCGATGAACGGTCAAATCCCGCCCAAAAGGCCGGTTCGCAAATGGCTACACAACCGGCATGAGCCATAGCCGCATAATCATCAGTCGTGCGGCTCACCATGTGGCCGTGTGGTTCAATGTAACGCATGAGAAAATCAGCCTTGGTATTTCTCCTTCCACGCCCCAGCCGCCCCCTGCACCGCAGCCGCCGGAATCGGCTCCACCGTCGTATCACTCAATGACTCCAAGATGGCCCGAACACGGCCAGACGAGCCAGAAGAAAGAGAAGCCAACAGCGGAAGCGCGTCGCACAGCGCCCGCACACGAAAATCCCCCGCCTGACCGTGGCGCTCCACGCGGTCCAAAAAGGCGGCCACATCCAACAGCTTGGAACGAGCGTCCATAAAGCCGTGATCGACAAGCGAAGGGCTGGTCTTCATACCGAAACCATACGTGGCCACCCTCCAAGGACAAGTGCAGACCGCACCCCCCATGCCACCGCCAACAGCGCCACCGCCACCGCCACCGTCACCGTCACCGCCACCGTCACCGCCACCGCAAACAAACAAACCTCCCGCATGCCGGGCTCACCGATGATACGGCTCACCACGCTTTAAGGTGTACACGCGGTACAACGCCTCCAGAAAAACCACCAGCGCTAGTTCATGCTGAAGGGTCAAGGCACTCAATCCCAGCACCAGATCAGCGCGCGCACGCGTCGATTGATCATGCCCGTCCGAACCGCCAATCATGACCGTAATGTGTTTCACCGCCGCCATCTCCCACCCGTCCACTTTGTCACGCAAGGCCATCGTCGTCAACGCCGCCCCACGCTCGTCCAACACCAGCCAGAAATGACCCGCCGGCTTCTCCACCGGCAAAACCTTGACCACCTGCCAAGAAAAGTCCGTTTGCCGCTGCAACCGACGCACATACTCGTCCGCCCCCAGCCGCGCATACTCCAGCGCCGGCTTGCCAATCGTCAGAAGTTTCCATTTCATCAACGACAGAATTACACCAGCCCGGTCAAGATGCCACCCCGCGCCCCGCGCCCGGAAACACAATTCCATCGTCCCGACGCGTCGCATTTGACAACCGGCCACGAGGCATTCATGGTGTCCACTCGCCCAGATAACGGGTTGATGTGGCAGAGTAGCTCAGGGGTAGAGCAGGGGACTCATAAGCCCTTGGTCGGCGGTTCAAATCCGCCCTCTGCTACCACATAGTTTATTGAAATTCAGTGCATTGCATCATAGCGCGCTCCCCCTGACAAGCGCACCTCAAAGACGCTGAAAACAACAAAAGCAGCGTTCACTGCAAACCTCAGGCGCCCCAGATGGCCCTTGCCCCTTTCCGTGCGGGCACTCCCCTCTCGCACCATCCGAATCCGAAGTGCGAAAACAGCCTCGCGCCGCCCCCAGATCAATTTCCTGCTCCACTCTGATCCTCGGGCCTTTTCGCGACTCTCTTGGCTGGCCAGCCGGCGATTGCCATCGGAGCGATCCTCCGCCAAGTGATATCTGTCCACAGCTCACCCGACCATCATCCGCCCTCCCGAACGACAATTTCCGCCACCTTCATTTCTATCCCATGAAATTAATCTGTCTCACTGCCCTCATCACCCTGAGCACGCATGCTTTGGCCGATGTGCGGCTCGCTTCCATTTTTGCCGAGCACGCCGTACTCCAGCGCGACCGCCCCCTGCCCATCTGGGGATGGGCCGACCCAGACGAAGCGGTCGTCGTGACTCTGGGCCCAGCCACCGCCAAAACCACCACCGCCGCCGACGGCCGGTGGATGGTCAATCTCGCCCCCCAGCCGGCCACCACCCAACCACTGACTCTCACCGTCACCGGAAAAAACTCCGTTCAGATCAATGACATTCTCCTCGGCGATGTCTGGCTCTGCAGCGGCCAGTCCAACATGGACTGGGCACTGGGAGGATGTCAGGCCCCGGAAGATATCGCCGCCGCCACCCTGCCGCTCATCCGCCACTTCCGCACCGAATACAACTTCGCCAGCACCCCAGCCACCACCGTCAAAGGTCAATGGGCCGTCTGCACCCCAGATACCGCATCCAACTTCAGCGCCGTCGGCTTCTACTTCGCCCGCACCATCCAAGCAGCCACCGGCGTGCCTGTCGGCCTCGTCACCAACGCCGTCGGCGGCACCAATATCGAACTCTGGATGTCCCAAGACATCCTGCTCAATACCCCGTCACTCAAGCCGTACGCCCGGCAAATGCGGGAGTCACTCGACTCCTACCAGCAGCAGCTTACCTCCTCCCTGCCGGCCATCGAACAATGGACCCGCGAAAGCCGGGTCGCCCAACAAGCCAACCGTCCACTCCCAATGCCCCCCGCTTGGCCCGAATACCCGTTCGGTGAACGCGTGGCCCGCCCTCGCTGCGTGACCCTCCACAACGGCCACATCGCCCCGCTCATCCCCATGGCCATGCGCGGCGTGCTCTGGTACCAAGGAGAAAGCAACGCCGACGACACCCTCTACCTCGAAAAAAAATCAG
>JALRGB010000346.1 GCA_023253575.1 Verrucomicrobiales bacterium | reverse complement strand
GGGCGCAAGCAACACCCTCGGCTTCGGCTTGCCCTCAACCACCCCGCCCGGAAAATGACCAAAAACATTGGGGCGATCCGGCAACACTTCCTCCAATACCACTTCAGCCCCTATCCCCACCAGAAAATCAGCCACCCACTCCGCCACCTGCTTCTCCCCAGCAAAGGGCGAGTCCGGCGCCCCATCAGGATTCACACTCGGCACCCGGATCAATGATTGGAGGATTTCAACAACGCGCGACATAGTTAAAGATAAGAGGGTTCTTCGGAAAATCCACGCATTCAAACATCAGCCCGCCGCCCAGAGCCCATCACCGGCTTAAATGGCGTCCGACGCGCCGCTCATTCGACAAGAAATCCTCCCGGAGGCGCCGCCCCACCCGGCGAAGGCGGAGCTTCACCCCGCTGGCGCACACATTCATACAAACAAATTCCCGTGGCCACAGACACATTCAAACACTCTACCGTGCCCAACATCGGCAACTGCACCAAATGATCGCATTTCTCAGCCGTCAGCCGCCTCAACCCTTGCCCCTCCGCCCCCATGACAATGCCAATCTTGCCGGTCAGATCGACCGCATACAACTCCTCGGTCGCCTGATCCGCCGTACCCACCAGCCAGAGCCCGGCATCCTTTAATCGATCCAAACAACGGGCCAGATTCGTCACCGTCACCAGCGGGGTGACTTCAGCCGCCCCCGCCGCCACGTGCCGCGCCACTTCAGTCAATGAAACCGCCTTGTCTCGAGGCACCACCACAGCCAGAGCCCCGGCCGCATTGGCCGTCCGCAGACAGGCCCCGAGGTTATGCGGGTCCTGGACGCAATCGAGCACCAGCACCAGCGCCTCCGGCGTTTGCTGACACAGTTTCATCAAGGTATCCTCGTGCATTTGCGCCGGGGGGCGGCCGAGGGCGGCATGGGATCGGCGATCAGGTCGTCTCACAGACTTAAAAGTGGAACAAGCAGCCGCGGAAGAAAGCGGGAGTTGCAGCCAGAGTGATGATTTTCCCACGTCCCGCATTCCTCTCCGCGCGACGGAGGCGCGGTTCACGCGGAGACGCGGAGCTCGCGGAGAAAATCCAATCTTCCTCCCTCCGCGCTCTCCGCGCCTCCGCGTGAGAAAAAATCCGGCCGGCAGACGAGGGACCGGTTCCGTATCTGGTCGATCTGCACCGCCCTGCGCTAGGTCGGCGACGATCGTTTTCCGCTATTGCTTCACTAGAAAGAATTACGTAAGCTGGCGTCATGAGGTCGTTCCACCAGCTCCACGAGAGGCGCAGTCTGTGAATTCAGTTGAAAGTGAAAAATCAAAAGCAGAAATTTGGAAAGCTGTAAGCAGAAATAGCCGGTTTCGAGTTGGCCGTTTTTCTCCATTTCAGCTTTCAGCTTTCGTGATTTCAACTTTTCTTCAATCGGCTTTCAGCTTTTCAACGAACCGTCTGTTGCCATGAATCCACCCCTCGCCCTTCTTCCCCCTCTCCCGCCCCTGCTATCACAGCTTTGGGACATGGCTCAAGTCTTCCGCTACAGGTCGTTGCCTGGCTATCAGCCCCCATATGATGTGGTGAATGGGTACTTTAGCACGATGAACACCTAGGCAACTTATGCTACATCGCAGAAAACTGATAGGCCTTCGGCCATGTGCCGCCGACCCCGATTTGAGACATTGTCATAGCAATGTCCCAGGAGGGGGTTCGAGAAAGCACTTTCGAAATCTATCCAAAATCGGCCCCAAATCGTGTATAGC
>JALRGB010000340.1 GCA_023253575.1 Verrucomicrobiales bacterium | reverse complement strand
GGCGGACGCATTGTAGGTGGTCGCCGCCGGGGCATGGCGTCGGGCAATTTCCACCCCGTTGAGCCAGGCCACGTACCCGTCGTTGGCATTCACCGTGAGCATGGCACATGGCGGTGCCCCGTGGGGGGTGGAAAAAACGGTGCGGGTCAGAACGCTGGCATTGACGTTGAGCATGGCCGATTCGGTGCTGGTGGCAAAAACGGCTGCTTCGCGGAAGAGGAGGCTGCCTGCTCCATAGCGGACGGCGGGCCCGGAATCGGGGGTGGCCGGCCACGAAGCGGAGGGCGATGTGGGCGCATTGCTGGCGCCGAAGCGGCAGGTGCCGACCAAGGTGATGGCGCCGGCCCCGGTGGCCGCAGTGGCGCCAAAAGCCGGGTTGTTGCCGTTTGGTTCCGTGGCGCCGTAGTTGTAGGCGACGATGGTGTAGCTGCCAGGCGGCAGCGCGACCGGAGCCGCCAGCGGCTTGATTCGCTGGCTGCCCACCAGCTGGCCGGGGGTCGCTGCCGAAAACGTCTGGCTGGCCAGAACCCGTCCGGCCACGTCATCCGAGGTGTCCAGCGGGGTGCCTCGCGGGTTTCTCGACCAAAGAACCACCGTGATCGTTCGCCCCAGACCGTTGGCCCCACTGTCAAAACACGCCAGATCCGTCACCTCCACCGGTCGCACCACCTCAAAATCCATTCCGAGCGGGCCAGCATAATTCTGGGTGCCAGTCACCGCCTCCGGAATGGCATAAGGATTGGTCGCGGCCCGCCCATACCCCAAAGTCCACTGGCCGGAATTCCATCCGCGGTCGTCAAAATCAGCGCCGCCGCGCCACGCGACATCGATTTCGCTCGAGGGAACCGTCCACTTGACGACCGCTTCGTCGCCCGCAATTCGGCTCATCGTGCGCGTCGGGCCGATGCCGTGGCCGAAGGCCGTGTCGGCCGCCAGCGGTGGCACGCTGGAAAATCGGCTGATGGCCTGACCTTCGGGGTTGGTGAGGGCGAGAAATTCGCCGGTGCGGCTCAATTTAAAATTGGTGTGCAGCGGCTGGCCCGGGGTGCCACGGTTTTTTCCGGAGGCGAAGACGACGAGAAACCCTCCGGCGGGCAGCGGGGTGGGGGGAAACGTCCATTGGGTGGGCCGGGTCGGATCGTCGCTCAGATGCCAGCCGTTCAGATCGACGGCCGTATCCGACGGGTTATGTAGCTCGATCCAGTCCTGCCGGGAGCCATCATCGTCCAGCAGGCCGGTTGTATTTTCGGCGACCACTTCGTTGATCCTAATCCCGGGCGACGTCTGGGCATGCGCCATTAGGCCCGCCCCCAGCACCATAGACAAAACAATCAGCAGTCTCACACCATGGTTTTAACCATCAGAACGACATTCGTCCATGCTTTCATTCCCGGCAGGCTCAGCTTTCATGATCCCATTCCCGCTCATGGTCCTTCGATGATCGCAAACGCCTGGTGATTGTGAATGCTTTCGTAGTTTTCCGCCTCTACCCGGAACCATGACAAACCGGGATGATCCGTCGCCCGCTGCGCCACATTGCGCACGACATCTTCGACAAAAACCGGATTGTCATAGGCCCGCTCGGTGACCGCCTTTTCATCCGGTCGCTTCAAGACACTGTATAGCTCACCACTGGCGCTGTCTTCGACCAGACGGATCAATTCCTCGATAAAAACCGGACGGTCCGCAAAACGAACTGAAAGCCGGACCAGACCGCGTTGGTTGTGCGCCCCACGGTCGCTGATCGCCTTCGAACAGGGACATAAGGTCGCGACCGGAACATCCAAGTGAAGTGTGAAAACAGTTTGATCCAGAGCGGCTTCCACCTCAAAAGTCACCTGATAATTCATGACCCCAGACGCTCCACTGACTGGCGCCGACTTGGTGATGAAAAAAGGAAATCGAAACTCGACGTGGGCGCGTTGAGCGGGCAGGAGTCGCAGTAGTTCTGCGGGCAGCCCGGCCATGTGGTGGACGTCGAGCACGCGGCCGTGGGAATTCAGGGCTTCGACAAACCGGCTCATGTGAGTGCCTTTGTGGAGTGCGGGCAGGTCGACCGCCAGCGAGACGGTGGCCACGGTGTGTTGCAACGAGCCGGCGCGCTCGCGGATTTGCACGGGAAAGCTCAATCCGCGCACTCCGACGCGATTGATCGCGAGGTTTCTGGTGTCGGATTCTCCCTGGGTATCAGGTAGTTCGCCGTTCATGGTGGGCACGGTGGGTGAAGCGGGGAGTGGCTGACGAGATGGCTGGCGCTCAAGAAGTCACTGGGAACGACAAAGCCCGTCCGCCAGTCATACCGCGGGTCGGGCGGAGACTTAGCAGTCGGGCTTGGGTCGCGGTCGGTGGTATTCCGTGGTGGACGGAATGCCCGCCTCTACGGCATCAAGTTCAGGGCGCGGGAGCGCTTGATTTCGCGGGTGATACGGCGGTGGATCCAAGCGGAGACGCCGGTGATGCGTCGTGGGATGATTTTGCCTGTATCGGAGGTGAATTTCCGTAAAACTTCCGGGTGGAGGGCGGTCAGTTTGTCGGTGGGGATATCCATCCGGCGGCTGGGCATGCGGCGGTTGGATTTACGAAAGGCGATGAGGCGTTCTTTAGTCTTTGGTTCCATGGTATGCGGAGTGGTGCGGGTGGGGCCGTGCGACTAGCGGGTTTCGCGGTGCAGAGTGCGGCGCTTCAGGAAGGGGTTGTATTTCTTCTTCTCCAGACGGCCTGGAGTATTGAGGCTCTTTTTGTTGCGGGTGCTGATGTAGCGGGACGTGGGTTTGCCCTCGGCCTTGGCTTCGGTGCACTCGAGGATGATGATGTCGCGGGCCATAAAACGTGCGTGTAGTTAATCGTTGGAATCTGAATTAGTGTTGCCGGAGCTTGAGCCCTCGGAATCTTCGTCGTCATCTTCGTCCTCGCCGCCGAGGCCAAAGAGGGAGCGAACTGGCGGACGACGTCCATAGCCGCCCCGGTTTTCTTTTTCAAGCTGAGCTTGGCATTCGACCGTATAACGGGCGAAAGGAATGGCTTCGAGCCGCAGCTGGGGGATTTTTTTCTCACTCATCTCGCAGATGCCGTAGGTGCCGGCGTCCATGCGTTTGATGGCTTCCTCGATCTCGTAGAGAGCGTCTTGTTCTTTCGAAAGCATGCTGAGCGCGAAGTCGCGATCGTAGGCATCGGAGCCGGCGTCGGCTTGATGCATACCGAAGGCCGAGGCTTCGCTTCCTTCCAAGGTGTCGCGGGCGACTCCGTCCATGGCGTCGACCATGGCATCGCGGAGCTCGATCAATTTTTGCCGTTGTTTTTTATGCCATGGGGTCATTTCCCAATTGGCGGGGCGGGTAATTTTGAGTGGCATCGCATTGGGTGCGATGACTGGGGCTTTGGCGGTGGTGGGCGCGGGTTTGAGCGCGGCCTTGACGGGAGCCTTGTTGGAGGAGGGTTTTTTCACTGGGGCTGGGGTGGGCTGGGCCTCGGCTTCCTGTGATGCGGGCGCAGCGGATTTGCCACCCGCTTTAGGGGCGGGGGTGCTCTTGGCGGCGGTAGGAGCTGGGGTGGCGGCCTTTTTCGGCATGACGGAAACCAGGTGAAAAGGGTGGGGAATTTTTCCATTCCTCAAGGGAGATGAGGTGGAAAAAGGGCGGAATAGATAATCCGTTGCCGGCCCGGCGCAACCCTAAAAACCAGCCACCCCCTTTATTCGCCTCATTCAAGGTTTTACGCTCGCGGTGTGCGATTCGCCCCCAGCTAGGCGTGAGGGCGAATTCATAGCCGGGGGGCGCCTCGTCAGGCGGTGACGAGGGCCAGATTGGGATCGACGTCGCCCTCCAGCGGAGAGGTGTGCCCGGCGGCCAGCCGGATTCCGGCGACGAACGCGATCATGGCGGCATTGTCGGTCGTGAGGGAGGGGGCCGCCAGCCGCAGGTCGAGTCCGGCAGCGGCGGCGGCGGCGGCTAGGCTGGAACGCAGCCCGGAATTGAGGGACACGCCGCCGGAGACAGCGACAACATTTTCGCCGGTGTGGGCGGCGGCAGCCATGGTTTTGCTGACCAGTACGCCGACGATGGCTGCCTGAATGCTGGCGCACATGTCCGCCTGCATTGGGGCGCTCAATGGATTCGGCAGGGCGTCCAGGGTGTAGCGCACGGCCGTTTTTAACCCCGAAAAACTGAAGGAAAAATCGCCGCTGTGCCGCAGGCCTTGCGGCAGATCAAAGGCCGCGGGATTACCGCCGCGTGCCAGACGGTCGATCTGCGGGCCTCCGGGATACGGTAGGCCGAGCATTTTGGCCGTTTTGTCAAAAGCTTCACCGGCCGCATCGTCTTTGGTGCGGCCCAGCAGGTGGTACTGACCCGCTCCGCGGCAGTGGACCAGTAGGGTGTGGCCACCGGAGACGATCAAAGCGACACATGGGACCACGCCGCCGGAGCTGCCAATAAACGGTGACAATAGATGGCCTTCCAGATGGTTGATGGCCAAACACGGCCGGTCACAAGCGAGGGCGAGAGCTTTGGCCACCGTGTTGCCGATTAGCAGAGA
>JALRGB010000295.1 GCA_023253575.1 Verrucomicrobiales bacterium | reverse complement strand
GGCTGATCAGCCATGCGGTCAGTGGGCCGGGGGCCTTGGGGAGAGTGGTGGAGTCGATCACGCTGATCGGCTGGATGTCGCGGGTGGTGGACGTGAGGAAGGCTTCGGTCGCGTGTGACCACTGGTCGATGGTGATGGACGATTCGCGAACGGGGAGGCCCATGGTGGTGGCGAGTTCGATCACGAGGGCGCGGGTGACGCCGCCGAGGCAGCCGTCGCTGAGCGGCGGGGTGACCAGGCAGGTGTCGAGAACGACGAACACGTTGGAGCCGGTGCCTTCGCAGAGGTGTCCTTGGGTATTGGGAAAGACGGCTTCATCGGCGCCGTGGTGACGGGCCTGGGCGAGGCCGAGAGAGCTTTCTGCGTAGCTGGTTGATTTGATGCCTGACAGCGGGCTGTGTTCATTGCGCGGCCATGGGAGGGTGATGACGCGGGCGGTGGCGGGCCAAGTCGGGCGCGGGGCGGAGGTGACGAGGTAGGTGGGCGGGCTGGCGGTGGCGCGGGCTGCGCCGGGCGGTCCGGCGCCCGGGGTGACGGTCACGCGCAGCCGGCCGCCGACGTGGTGGTTGGCGGCGGCCACCTCGCGCAGTGCTTGATGGATGGTCGTCCGTTCCGGAAGCGGCAGCTGCAGTTGACGACACGAGTGTTGCAGACGCTCCCAGTGACGTGAGAAGGCGAATGGTTCCGTGCCGATGGCGATCAGCGTTTCGAAGGCGCCGAGGCCAATGGTCAGGCCTTGATCAAAAGGCGAGAGACGGACCGCGGAGGCATGGACCAGTTGGCCATTGTGCCAGACCATCAAATCTTGGGCTGGCGGAGTGGGCATGAGCAGTGAAGGAATAACTCATACGCCCCGACCGCCGAGTCATCTGACAGTTCAGACGAGGCGGCGGAGCGGGGCGCGGGTGACAGGCTGTTCAGTCCGGATAAGGGGTGAATTATTTACCCTTCCACTCGCCGAACTTCGCTCCTTCCGTGATCCACTTTTTGAGGAGTTCTTTTTCGGCGTCGGTCAGCGGATCGGCTTTCCCTTCGGGGGGCATGGCGTCGTCGTCGGACGATGGCAGGGTGGTGACGCGGTACAGCTCGCTTTCGTCTGGTTTGCCGGCGACGAGGGTTTTGTCCTTGGCATTTTTGCCCCCTTTGGTCAGGCCGGCGGCGGAGTCCATGACCAAGCCTCCTTTGGGTTTTTTCACTTTCCCCGCGGCGTCGGTATGCTCAGTGGCATGGCATTTGATGCATTTGGATTCGAGGATGGGAAGAATCGAGGTCTCAAAACTCACGGCCTCTTCGGCGGTGGTGGTGGCGGCGAAGGCGGTCGCCGTGACGACGGAAGCAAGAATCGAGTGGATATTCATGGAGTAAATGGATGCAGATCCAGAGGCAAGATATACGCATGACCGGGAACAAGGCAGATGAAAAATTACATGATTTTTTTCTGGCCGGCCGGGTGGGTTGAGCGATGGATGAGCGATTAGAAACGCAGGACGACGCCGGTGCGGACGGAGAAGTCCGGGCTGGAAGAAGTCAGACCCATGCCCGCGCCGATTTTGAGGGCTAGATGGTGGTTGGGGGAACAATACCCGCCGAGGACAAGTTCATGCTCGTTGGCTTCACCGAAATCGCCAATGGCTTCCAAGCCGGTGGCCCACGTGTGGGAAAACGAATGGCGCACGCCGCAGGCGTAACCCCAGGCTGGTTTTGACCCTTCAGGCCAGAGCCCGATGAGGTTGAAGATGATTTTATCTTTAGAGGTCAGGTCAGCTTCGACAATCATCCGGGCGAAGGCATGGTTTTCGTGATGGCGGTGAATGCCATCATACGAATCAGCCGTGGAAGTGGTCTCGGATGAGGAAGTGGAGGTTGAGGTGGACGATGAAGTCGATTTTTGGGGAGTGGACTGGCTTTTTCCTGAGTTGGCCGGTGGAGTAGGGGCTGGCGGCGGGTGGATGGCGTGCCGGAGTTTTCGGCCTGGGGTAGTGACGGCTGGGTCGGGGCAGGGTGGGGCATCCGGGCCGAATTCTGGTCCGCAGGGGACGGGATCGGGATCGATGGAGCCGTTGTCGGTGGGGGCGGGCGGCTGGACGGCGGTGGGTGCGGTCGGGGGCGGGTTGGTGGATGCGGTGGACGTGCGTGCGGACGTACTGGCGATTGATTCGCTGGATGAATCGGCGAAGTGATAACCGGCTACGACCGAGACGCGCACGCGCCAGTCTGACGGCGTGAGCTGGATTTGCATCGTGGGGGCGACAGACTC
>JALRGB010000166.1 GCA_023253575.1 Verrucomicrobiales bacterium | reverse complement strand
CGGCCTGCCCGGGGCCCCGGAAGGTATGAGGAAAGAAGATCCCACCCTCGCCACCTTGCTCAAAGCCCAAGGATATATGACCGGCCAGTTCGGGAAAAATCACCTCGGCGACCGCGACGACATGCTGCCAACCGCCCACGGGTTCGATGAATTCTTCGGCAATCTCTACCACCTCAACGCCGAAGAAGAACCGGAAAACCCCGACTACCCGAAAAATCCAGAATTCAAAAAGAAGTTCGGTCCGCGCGGCGTCATCCACAGCTTCGCCGATGGTCGGATCGAGGACACCGGCCCGCTGACAAAAAAACGCATGGAAACAATTGACGATGAAGTCAATACCAAAGCGCTAGATTTCGTCGATCGCGCCAGCAAGGCCGACAAACCGTTCTTCCTGTGGTGGAACTCGACCCGCATGCACATCTTCACCCATCTGAAGAAAGAATCGGACGGCAAGACGGGGCTCGGCATTTATGCCGATGGCATGGTCGAACACGATGGCCATGTCGGCCAAGTGCTGGACAAGCTGAAGGAGCTCGGGCTCGATGAAAATACCATCGTCATGTATTCCACCGACAATGGCGCCGAAACTTTCACCTGGCCAGACGGCGGCACCACCATGTTCCGCGGTGAAAAAAATACCCAGTGGGAAGGTGGTTATCGCGTGCCCACCCTGATTCGCTGGCCCGGCGTCATCAAACCCGGCTCAGTCATCAATGACATCGCCGCTCATGAGGACATGCTCACCACCTTCGTTACCGCCGCAGGCGACACCACTGTTAAACAAGACTTGCTCAAAGGTCGTACCATCGGCAACTCGACCTACAAGGTCCACCTCGATGGATACAATCTGGCCCCGGCCCTCAAAGGAGAAGCCGCTTGGCCACGCCAAGAGTTTATCTACTGGACGGATGACGGCAACGTCGCCGCCTTGCGTTATAACAATTGGAAAATCACCTTCCTCGAACAAGAAGAGGAAGGTCTCAAAGTCTGGCAAAACCCGTTCACCGTGCTGCGCGCCCCGAAAATCACCAACCTTCGCATGGATCCGTTCGAACGCGCGGAACACGAAAACGCCATTGGATTTCAGCGTTGGTATCTGGATCACATGTTCGTCATCGCCCCCGCCGGCGCCTACGTTGGCCAATGGCTGCAGACGTTCAAAGAATTCCCACCGCGCCAGAAACCCGGCAGCTTTAACCTCGACCGCGTCATGGAAGCCGTAACCGCAGGAAGCAAACAATAAACGGCCCAGCCGCTCGCTCGGACAGATTCTCCTCCCTCCCATCGGGCCGCGCCTGCTCCAGTCAGGTGCGGCCTTTTCACTCACTCCCCCCACCCCCCTCGTCCCATTGCTTCCATGAAATTCCACCGGTCATTCGCCCTCGCCTTGTTCTCAGCCTGCGCCGCCTCCCTCCAGCCCGCCATGGCCGCCACGCCCGACGCCGACCAGATCCTTCGCACGATGTCGGCCACCCTCAGCGCCGCTCCCAGTCTCAGCTTTAAAGCCACCCGGGAAATCGACGCCGCCCTGCTCGAAGACCGCCAGCTGCCAGAAAAAGCGCGCGTTCAAGTCACCGTCCAGCGGCCCGACAAATTCTCCGCCACCGCCCACAGTGCGAGCGGTACCAGACTGATCGTCGCCGACGGCCACACCCTGTCCATACTCGATGGCGCATCAAATCACTACACAACTACCCCCATGCCCATGAGCATCGACGCACTCGTCGACCAGCTCGATGATAAATACGGATTCACCCCGCCGCTCGCCGAATTTGCCGTCAGCAATCCGTACGCCCGCTTCCGCTCGCACGCCCGCACCGTCACCTACCTCGGCCGTGGAAAATCCAAAGGCGGCTTCCTCGGACTGGGCGGGGTCGACTGCCACCGCCTCCAGCTGACCGGACCAGTCGCCACCGCCGAATTGTGGGTCTCCGTGCGCGACCACCTCCCCCGCCAACTCATCGCCACGTTCCACCACCACAACCAAGCCCAGCTGAAAATTGCCTTTTCCGAATGGAACCTCTCCGCCCCAGTCACCCACCACACATTCACCTTCACCCCGCCCAAAAACAGCGAGAAAATTGAGATGTGGACGACCGCCCAAATGGAGGCCTCCAGCCCCCGCTCGACCCGGAAAAATGACTAATCACTTTATGAAACCTATCACGCTCCCACCCCCCGCATTCCTCGCGGTCACCGTGCTCCTGCTCGCCAGCCCCGCAGCCGAAGCCCGGTCCACCTATGGCGTGGCCGGTCCGCGCGGGGCCGCCGTCGTCGGCCCTGACCGCGCCGTCGCCGTCACCCGCCGCGGCGTGGCCGTCGCCGGCCCACAGGGCACCGCAGTCGCCCGCCGCCCAGTCGCCGTCGATAGCAATAGGCTGCCGACAATCAAAACAAAGGCCAGAACTGATTTCA
>JALRGB010000020.1 GCA_023253575.1 Verrucomicrobiales bacterium | reverse complement strand
CGCCTCATGTAGTCCAGATCGTGACCATCGTTCCGGTGGGCAAGGGTATGGCTGGACTGGCGGCGGAGCGTCTGGAGCCAGTGCAGACGTGCAATCTGCAAACGGACGCCACTGGTGATATCCGGCCTGGAGCCAAGGCCGTGCCGGTGCAGGCTAGTATCGCCGTACCCATGTTGATTGACGGCGCGCTGCGCGGGGTGCTCGGACTGGCCAAGGCAGAATACCATGAGTGGACAGAGGCGGAACGGGCGGCCCTTGCGCTGACCGCCTCCGGGGTGGCCCGTCAACTTGCCTGTGGCGGCGGCTCTGACTCTGACTCCGCCTCCGACCCCGACTCCGCCTCCGACGTTCGGGCCGCCGTCTGACCGGCAGAAGCGGCCGCCATCAAGGTGACGTACTCAACGGCGCGATCGCGTATGCCCTGCCCCACCGTGCCCAGTTTCTTCGCGATCTTTTTGCGATAATCCTGCACGGTGTGGGGTGAAAGCTTCAGGTCATCGGCGATTGATTTACTTCCTTTACCCTGACCGATCAGACAGAAGACGCCAAATTCCCCGATGGTTAGGATGAGCCGCGGATCGAGGGAGGAGCGTTCTCTACCGGCCCACACGCGACGCTGACTGCGCAGCAGGCGGTTGATCTCTAATGTCAAAACCTCCCATGATTGTTTTTTACTGATTCGAGCGTGCAGGAAGCCCCGCAAATCATCAGGCAGCCGGAAGGCGTCGGACTGGGCGGTCAGAACGATGATTTTTGCGAATCGATTCAGTCGAACCAGCCGGCGCGCCACGACCCATGCGTCCTCATCAGGAATGGACAAATCAAGAATCAGCATATCGGGATGATGCTTTTCGCACGCCAGCACACCCTCTTTTACCGTCGCTGCAGCGGCTAAAATCTCCACTGATAAATTATTTCGCATGAGGTCCATCAGCATGTCCCTGAACATCGTCTGGTTTTCAACAATTACACATCGGAGGCTCATGGGAATATGCGGAAGGAAAGAAAAAATAGCAGGAAAAGAAAAAGACTAACGGGTTTTATGTCGCCGACTTGAAAATGAAAAGTCTTTTTTTCAAAAACGTTTTTTAATTTTCGCACAGCCGAAAAATCCGTCTCCGGAACGAGAACGAGGGGTGGTCAGGGTCCTCACGCGCCGATTCGAGGACGATTTTCATTCGATCCCCCCTCCTAAGGGGGGTGGTCAAACACAAAAACCAACTCATTCTAAAGCTTCGGAAAGTTATTTTTCATTTCCTACCCACCCAATATACTACATGATATCCGCACACTCCCGATTCCTCTCCGGCACGATCATTACTTTACTGACAGCGGCCATTTCGGGCCAGCTGAAAGCGGCCGTTATTTCCATGACTCGGTCTTATACGGACGCCACTTCGGGTGCATCGCGTCTTGTGACATTTGATCAATTTGACCCCTCTCTGGGCACCCTGACGGCGATCACGCTTTCTGCGACTGGGGCATCACGTGGATCGTTCTACGTTCAAAATCTCGATTCATCCGAGATACTCACCCTCAACAGCAGCACCATCCGCATCCGGGCCACCCTGACGGGCGACAGCGCCCCGGTGGTAAAAATCACCGGGAACACGACCCAAGCCACGACCAACCCGGGGCTTTCCTATGACATCGACCCTTTACAATTAAAGACATTCACACTTTCACCAACGCCGCTTACCCTCTCCCCAATCAGCGACACGACCCTCTATTCGAGCTCATCGGCCGGTCTGCTAACAGAGTCCGGGGCCGCTTATTTCACAGGTCCGGGAACCGTCAACTTCAGTATCGCCGAGGTCTGGGCCACTAACATCACAGGAGGCGACATGACCCAAGACTACACCAATCTCCTCATGAGCGGTGACGCCACATTGAAGTACGTGTATGATCCGACTCCGGTTCCTGAGCCGGGCACTTGGATAATGAGCACGCTGCTGGTCACCGGAATCGGTGCTCATTGGTGGCGCCGACGGCATCGCCACAAATCCCGGACAACTTCATCGCGGTCGAGGATCTCACATGGCCAATCATCCCGATCAAGGGGCCCGTCCGCTTCCGGACGCGTCAAAATAAGACACCTGATAAAACTTGAATGAAAATGCATTCACTACATCAGCCATTTTTACGTATGTTATTTTTGCCACAGATTATTTTCCAGATTCTGGCATTCTTTTATTAATTCAATCATATTCATGAACGAACTGCATCCGCATTCATTCATGCGCCGTCAGCACGGTTACTCTTTCTAGGTGATGACATACCGGCCTGTAATTTCGATTCATTTATAACATTTCAGTCAGAGACCTGCTGCCATGCACGCTTGGGGCAGCGCCCAGATACATAATTTTTCACTACCTGCGCAAGAGATGGAGGCCCGGGCCCACTGGCACGGGAGGGGGGCCAGCCCTCGATGCTTTCGCGCAGAGTGAAAATGGTATCTGGGGCGTTGCCACAAGCGTGCATGGGGCCGGACGGAGGCCATCCTGAGGCGTTGTCTCGGGATGGCCGGAGACGCCAGCGAGGAGAGCGTAGCGCCGGAACTGAAAGACACCTTTCAGGGGGCCAGAGTTAGGGCGAGACGAGCCGGACGGCTCAACCGGGTCGAAGTTCCGAAGAAGACTTTGTGCAAGCCACGTTTGCCCCTAGGACGGGAGTGGGGATGATCAGGGACGCTCCTCCTTTATGACGATATTTTCCATCTTTGCTGGTCCTGCTGATTTGCCTTCGGGTCTAGCGCTCAGCGTGGTGACGGCTGGGAATAGGGTGAGGTTGGGCTGCCGTGAAATGTCTCCAGAAAAAAGTGACGGCTGGACATCCTTCAGGGGCGATGGGCCGGGTCGCTCCGGCCGGGGCACATGGGTGCCACTTCGCTTTTTACGCCTCCGGGGCCTCCAACCGGCGCGAGTTCAATTTTCCTGACGTTATTGTTTCCCTTCCTCCCCTGCACCCGCCCGCCTTCTCCCTCCGGTCCTATGAAATCCCTCCTTCTCCCGGCTCTCTGTTTTTTTGCCTTGTTTTGCGCGCACGCCAACGACTCCAACGCCACCGGTCGCGCGCTGAGCCAGGCTCCTGACCAAGCTGGTGCGGCCGCACCAGAGATTCAGATCAGCCAGCCAGCCCCGAGCGAGGCCGCCGAGCAGTCGATCAAACTAGTCACGGAGGCGGCCGCCATGATTAAAGAAAAAGGCGAAGCCGCGTGGGCCGATTTCAGGGTACCGGGCAGCCGGTGGCGCGAGGGGGAGCATTATATTTTCGTACTCGACGAAAGTGGCTCCATGCACGTCCACCCAGATCCTGCAGTGGAGGGGAAAAACCAGCTAGAGTTAAAGGACGTTCAGGGAAAATTCATTGTCCGAGGCCTACTTGAGGCCGCCGGCAATCCGGACACACCGGAAGGCTGGTATCATTACCAATGGCCGGTTCCCGGCGGGATGCTTCCGCGCTGGAAAAGCACGTACGTGCGCCGGGTGCAGGCTCCATCCGGGCGGAACTGGGTGGTCGGCAGCGGCACCTACAACGACCGCATGGAGAAGGCTTTTGTTGTCGACACCGTCCGGAATGCGGTCGCTCAAATTGAGAAACTCGGTGAAGCCGCGTATCCACTTTTCAATGACCGAGCCGGTCCGTTTCTCGCCAAGGATTCTTACATTTTCGTCTTCACGATGGATGGAATCGAGCTGGTCAATCCCGCCTTTCCCAGTCTCGTCGGGCGCAATACGATTGACGTACAGGATGCCGAAGGGAAGTTTTTGACGCGTGAAATCATCGCGACGGCGACCGCCAAAAAATCCGGATGGGTGGACTACCTATGGCCGAAGCCGGGCGAAAGCCTTCCATCGCGAAAGTCGGCTTATGTGAGCTTGGCCATGGCGGGGGACAAGCCGGTGGTAGTCGGTTGCGGCGTTTATCTTGACGATGCGCCTCAGTCGGCTCATTTACCTCCGGGCTTGAAAGCACCGGAACTGGTGGAGCTCGTCCGCCGGGCCGCGGCGCTCACCGAAGAGCAAGGCGAGGCAGCTTATTCCGAATTCAGGAAACGTGATTCATCGTGGTTTTTCAATGACACTTACGTATTTATTTTCACAATGAACGGGGTTCGGCATTTTCATGCGGCCGAACCGGAGAGTGAGGGACGCGATGATCGCGCGCTGAGGGATGTCAAGGGTCGACCGTTAGTGCAGATGATGCTGGACGTAGGAGCCAGTCCATCTGGGGAGGGATGGGTGCATTATCAATACCCCGAGCCGGGCAAATTATTCCCAGTCTGGAAATCTAGTTTCGTCAAACGGGTGACATATCCGTCGGGAAAGCAGCATCTCATCGGCAGTGGTGTCTACAATCTTAATATGGATGAAGTTTTGATCAAAGACGTGGTCGATCGGGCGGCGCTTCTTTTGGAGAAAAGTGGACGGGAAGCATTTGCCAGTTTGCGTGATCCAACGGGTCCGTTTGTATTCATGGACACCTATGTTTTTGTGGATACACCAGAGGGAATAGAGCTGGTCAATGGCGGCCACCCCGGCGTGGAAGGCATCAATTTCATCCACACTCGGGACTTGAAGGGCAAGCTCGCGGCCCGGGAGTACATTGAGGCGGCGATGCGCAAGGGCAGTGCTTGGGTCAATTATTACTGGTATCGTCCGGGTGAAAATACCCCATCTCCGAAGCACACGTACGTTAAAAAAGTTCAACAGGGTGGTGAGACGTTTATTGTCGGGGCCGGGCTTTATAGTGACCGACCCATCCGGCAGGCCGAGGAGGTGCAAAAATTGACATGGGCGGACTTGGAGGAGGAAAAGATGAGCGAGGCACTGATAAGGCAGGCGGTTTTTGGAGAAAAATCCACGCTGGCCCGCTTCAAAGTAGGCCGGGGCACCCGTGTCGGACTGCATTCGCACCCAAATGAAGAGTTTTTGGTGGTGACGGCTGGCGCGCTCAAGTTTGATTTTACGGACCGAGAAATTCTGGTCCGTACCGGGGAGTTGCTCCTAATTCCGATGAATACGCCACACTCCGTGCAGGCCATGGAGGATTCCGAGTTTCTCGATTTTTTCACCCCGGCGCGCGAAGACTGGCTTCATCGAGAGGATTATTACCTGCGCAGTCCAGCCAACTGAAGCGTCTGGAACTTGTTTCTCCTTTCTTTATTTACTGCCCATTCTCCCCTTCTCCAGTGAAGCCGATCAATTTTCATTCTGAAGATCCATCGCGGCCCACTCTGGCCCCGGCGGCAACCACCGCGACGCGTGCCCCCCTCTCGGACGGGTATCTTTATGCTGAGAGCATTGAGCTTGTTCAGTGTGTGGAGGCTGCGGCCGATTTAATCAGGGCGCGCGGCGAAGCGGCTTTTGCGGAATTTCGTTCACCCGGCAGCCGCTGGCGGCAGGCGGAGCGGTATATTTTTGTCCTGCAGTTGGATGGCACGATGGTTGTTCATGCGGACCCGGAGATGGAAGGCACGCCGCAATGGGATCTCCAGGATGTAAACGGCAAGAGGATCGTTCAAGGTCTACTGAAGGCCGCGACCGGGCGTCCCGGGCAAACAGGGGGGTGGTATCATTACGAGTGGCCCGTTCCAGGAGGAATCGTTCCCCGCTGGAAGAGCAGTTATGTGCGGTTGGCATCCGCACCCTTCGGGCGCAGGTATGTTGTCGGTAGTGGAGTCTACAACGACCGCATGGAACCGGAATTTGTGGTCGACATGGTCGCACAGGCCGTGGCGGAACTTGAGCAAAAAGGACCTGCTGCCTTTCAGCTTTTTCATGACGCCACGGGACCATTCAAGGTCAAAGATTCGTATATCTTCGTCTACAACTTGGACGGCATCAATCTCTGCCTCCCTCCATTTCCCAGTCTTGAGGGCCGTGACTTTTCCAGCATGAAGGATCCCCAAGGGAAATGCCTGATTCATGAAATAAGGAATATCGTCGAGACCACCGGCTCCGGCTGGATCGAGTATTTATGGCCCAAGCCCGGCGAAAACGCCCCGCGGCTGAAGTCAGACTATGTTTGCAAAGCGACACTCAACGGACAAACCGTGGCCGTTGGATGCGGTGTCTATCTCAAAGAGGCGGCCGCCCCCCGAGCTACCCCCCCCAAGATGACCGCCCCACAGCTCATGAAACTCGTCTACGATGCCGCCGCCCTGCTCGAAAAAACGGGTGAAGACGCCTATGCCGAGTTTTTGAAAAGACCTTCCCGATGGTTCAGTGACGAGACCTATGTTTTCGCTTTCGCGATGGACGGGACACGGATTTTCCACGCGGCGGAGCCGGACAGCCACGGCCGGCATGACCTCCATCTCAAGGACGTGTTGGGAAGGCCCATGGTGGAAATGATGCTCGACGCCGCATCCAGTCCAGCGGGTGAAGGCTGGGTGCATTACATGTGGCCCGAAGCCGACGGCGTCTTTCCCGTCTGGAAGTCGAGTTTTGTCAAACGTGTGATCTATCCCAATGGACGCCAGCACTTTGTCGGCAGCGGGATTTACAATATGCAAATGGATGATGTCTTTATTGAGGACATGGTTGATCACGCCGCCGCCCTGATCGAGGCTCAGGGGCGGGCTGGTTTTGCGGCATTGCGCGAGGTCTCTGGTCCATTTGTTTTCATGGACGTCTATATTTTCGTCCTGAGTGTGGATGGCACGGAACTAGTCAATCCAGCCCAGCCGAGTCTGGAAGGGAAAAACCTGCTGACTCTGACCGACCTTCAAGGAAAGTCCGTCGTTCAGGATGAAATCGCGGCCGCGCTGGAGCAGGGCAGCGCGTGGTTGGATTGTTATTGGTATAAACCCGGCACCAACACCCCAGCCCTCAAGCACACCTACGTGCGCCACGTGAGACATAACGACGAATTGTTCATTCTCGGCTCCGGTCTGTATCCGTTGAAACCCAGCTAAAGGTGACAGCCCGGCCAGAGCACAGGCACGGTCGCAACAACAGCCCCGCGGACGTCGCTGTCCCCAGACGCGACCGCAGTGCCATCAGCGGACCCGCATCCCGCGTGTTGGGTCCCAACGCAGCGGCCGGGATGACCGGGCAAGAGGACTTTCCGGAATCTCACCCGGAGATACCCCGTATTTCCAGTCGGGAGGGCAGATGGCGATATAACGGGCATAGCCACCCAGCCCGCCTTTTAATTTTGGGAACCCGATCGTGACCAGAGCACCGGCCTCGGGTACCTGATCGAGATGCGCCACGCCCTCCGCCTGCGTATACCCGTTTTGCAATAGCCAAGCCTCCGCTTCGAATGTCGGCGTGGCGTCAGTATCCAGCGGTTCATGACCGTGAAAGAGAATATGCCGCTGCTCGTGTAAAAACTTCAGCGCTGGCAAACTGACCCCCGGAAACGGTCGGCGATGGGAAAGTGCCGGATCAGGCCAGTTTTTCGACCAATCAGAGCGCACAAACACGACTGCGCCCTCTGGAATCTGGCCATGCGCCGCCTCCCAGCGGTGAATGTCATCTACCGCAAGGGAATACCCCGGGTCCTTCACCACTTGGTCCACGATGGAAATAACAACCAGCGGACGAACGGCAAACGTAGGAGGCAGTTCATCAATCGCGGGATAATCAGGATTCCAATGCGCCGGAGGATCGAGCTGGGTACCAAGCTGGTCGGTAGCCAGCACGAAGCGGGTGGCCTCAAACCCGTCCCTAGCCCATTGATACGGGACGCCTGTCTTGGGATTCACCACCGGCGCAAAGGTCGACCGCTCAAAGCCCGCCCATACCGGTATCGACGGTGTGATCGTATGCGTCAGATCGACATATTTAGCCCCTTTTAACGCCCTTTCATAGGTGCGCCATAACGGTGGAACGCCCTTGGGGCTAGCCTCGGGGCCCGAGGAGGAACATCCCATCACCAAGGTGGCTGAGATCACCGCCATGATCCGTCGAATATAAATTCTAAACATTGCCCTTCATGTACTGGATGGTGCGCGATGCAGGGTTCGAACCTGCGACTTCTTGCGTGTGAAGCAAGCGCTCTACCACTGAGCTAATCGCGCGTCGCCGTGGCCATGGGCTAAGGAGGGAGTGGCCGGGGGAAGTGATTACTCCCAAGCCGGCCCGGCTGCAAGAAGAATTGGATCAAGTTCTTCGATGCCCTTGTGCAGGGAGGCTGGAGAGAATGCGGGTGAGTAGGAGGCGGGATGCCTTTATTTTCGACGGCCGGGTTTGACGGGACAGCCGCAGCTACCACCGCAACTGGTGATGGTGGAGCGAGCACGGAACCAGCGCCAGCCGAAAGCGCCGAGGGTGAGCACGACGACGACGGCCGCCAACCAAGACTGGGTGTCAGGAGACATACTCTTATTGTGCCGCGGAAAGTGACGGGGCGCATGCCATTTGCGTCCGAGCGGCATCAATCTTTTCGAGCCGTCATTGACGAGCCCGGCTGCCGCCGCTTGAATCCTCAAGCTGTTCTGTGGCCGGGACTCAAATCACCAGCCCGACGGCGCCATCATCCTGCTTTCACCTAACTTCTTCACTCCATGCTGACCCTCGGCCTTGATTCTGGCACCCAGAGCACAAAATGTATCGTTCTCGACGTCCAAACCGGGGAGATTCTCGCGCAGGCCTCGGAAAAGTACGCCTTAATTGACGGGCTGCCGGCCGGGCATCTCGAGCAGCATCCAACCGACTGGATTCGGGCGGTAGAAGCTTCGGTGGAGGACTGTCTTCGGCAGGTCGGCGAGCGGAGGAAAAAAATTCGGGCAATTGGAGTGAGCGGCCAGCAGCATGGACTAGTAGCGCTTGATGTGGCGGATCAGGTCGTACGTCCTGCGAAATTGTGGTGCGACACCTCGACCTCAGCGGAGTGTGATCTTCTCGCCTCGGCCTTTGGCGGCGCGGCCGGGCTGATTGCGGCGGCGGGCAATGCCATCCCGCCTGGTTTTACCGCCCCCAAACTGCTCTGGATGAAGCGGCATGAGCCGGACAATTTTGCACGCACGACGGCCGTACTGCTGCCCCACGACTTTCTGAATTTTTTCCTCACTGGGGTGAAGCGGATGGAATTTGGCGATGCCTCTGGCACTGGACTGCTGGATGTACGGACGCGCCAGTGGCATGTCGGGCTGATGGAGGCGATTGATCCGCGGGTGGCGGAGATGCTACCACCGGTCGGCTCCAGTCTTGAGCGGCACGGCTGGCTGCGGAGTGAACTAGCGGCTCGTTGGGGGCTGAGTGAGGGAGTGGTGGTTTCGGCCGGAGGCGGGGACAACATGATGGGGGCGATTGGAACTGGCAATGTGCAGGCGGGAGTGGTCACCGCGAGCCTAGGCACTTCGGGGACGCTTTTTGCCACGGCGGACCAGCCGGTAGTTGATGCACGGGGAGAGGTGGCCGCTTTTTGCTCAAGTACGGACCAGTGGCTGCCGCTGGTGTGCACGATGAATGTGACGGTCCTGACCGAGCAAGTTCGGAAGATGTTTGGATGGGATCATGGCCAGCTGGAGAGGGCGGTGGCCGGCGCCCCGGCCGGAGCCGACGGATTATTGTTTCTGCCCTATCTAAACGGCGAGCGGACGCCCAATCTGCCGGACGGGCGCGGGGTTCTACACGGGATGCGCATGGACAACATGACGCCGTCTCATGTGGCACGGGCGGCCATGGAAGGAGTCACGGTGGGTCTGGGATATGGATTGCGCCGTTTTGCCGGACTGGGAGTGACCCCCACGGAGATTCGCCTGACCGGAGGTGGGAGCCAGAGCGCCATCTGGCGACAGATCTGCGCGGATGTTTTTGGAGTGCCGGTCGTCTGCCTGCAGAGCGCGGAAGGCGCGGCCTTGGGGGCAGCCATTCAAGCGGCCGCCGCGGCCGAAAACGAATCGGGCGGCGCCACTCTGGCCGAACTCGCAGCGCGACTGGCGACACTCGATGAATCAACCCGCCATTTCCCCGATTCTTGCCATACGGCTCTCTACTCAAACCAGACCGATCAATTCATCAAGCTGACCGGAGATCTACACACCCATGGCTGGCTTTAAGGACGGTCCAGTCGGCACCCTCAGCATGTCGAAACCTGCAAATTTCCCACAGACTACTCCCCTCACCCCGCCGAGTGGGAGGCCCTATCCATGGCCCGCCTGAACGTCTCTCCCCGCCTGACGGGGCGCCTCATTGCTTGGGTCATGAAAGCACTCGCCTTAACATGGCGATGGCGACTTGATGACCGAGGCCAATGGCTGGCGCGCCACATGCCCGGACCGCCCATTCTCTGGGTGGTGTGGCATAATCGTATCGGGATGGCCCCGCAAATGTATTGGAAATGGTTCCGCCGGCAACCCGTAGCCGTCTTGATTTCCAGTGCCAACGATCACGACTGAGTGATTCCAGGTGCCAGTGCCGAAGCAGGTTGAATCGTTGATTACACCAGTTTTGTACCCTTGCCAGACAGATGTATCAGCGCGTACTCTGATAACAACGGGGCCATTTTTAAGAGCTTCTCTGAAAGCTGCTGAAGCGCCGTTCGTTTTGTCAAAGTTGTAGTCGACCTGCGCGACGGGATAGAAATTCTATCGGGCGACGCTGGTGTTGCACGTGCCGATGGCTGCTTTATAGGGATAATCCGATGCCAATGCAAGTTTGACGACTTGCGGAACCATCCAGCCTTTAGCAACCAACTAAGTTGTTCCTCCGGCACATCCCCATTTCTACGGATTGCAGTCGATAAGCTGCTGCTCGGAGAACTTAAGCACGCCAAGTGGAGTTTGAAAACTAGAAGTAGCTTCCATTTCTGCTTGCATTTTTCGCTTGCTTTTATACGTTCCTCTAAACAATCACCCACGTGCTT
>JALRGB010000717.1 GCA_023253575.1 Verrucomicrobiales bacterium | reverse complement strand
GTCGTGGAGTCGCGCGGGGCGGAGGTATGCCGGAGTGGGGGTGGCCGTGGGGTTTGGGTGGTGGGTGTTCGGGGTGGAGGCGGTATCGGGGGCGGTGGTGCCACCGGAGGGGGCGCGCCATCACTGGGCCTTTCGGCCATTGGGGGAGCGGGTGGTGCCGGCGGTGGGGCGGGGCGACTGGGTGCGGACGGAGATTGATCGATTTGTCCTGGCGCGCTTGGAGCGGGAGGGGGTGGCGCCGGCGGAGTTGGCCTCGCCGAGAGAGTTGGTGCGTCGGATGACTTTTGATTTGAACGGGTTGCCACCGACGGCGGATGAAGTCGAGGCCTTTGCGAACGAGGCGGCGGTGGACCGGGAGGCGGCGGTCGGGCGGTTGGTTGACCGGTTGCTGAGCAGTCCGCGGTATGGGGAGCGTTGGGGGCGTCATTGGTTGGATGTGGCGCGGTATGCGGACACCAAAGGGTATGTGTATGGGCGGGAGGAACGGAAATTTGTGCATGCACCGGCGTACCGAGACTGGGTGATCCGGGCGTTGAATGAGGACCTGCCGTACGATCGATTTCTGTTGTTGCAGATGGCAGCTGACCAGGTGGTGCCGGCTGATTCACCTGATTTAGCGGCCATGGGGTTTTTGACCGGTGGCCGTCGTTTTATTGGGGTGACGCACGATATTATAGACGACCGAATTGATGTGGTGACGCGCGGCACGATGGGCTTAACGGTCTCGTGTGCGCGATGTCATGATCACAAGTATGATCCGATTTCGACTGCCGATTATTATTCGCTTTATGGCATTTTCCGGGCGAGCCATGAACGGCTGGTCCCTCTCGCGGGGCTGGATGATGGGGTGTTGGCGGGGAAGCAGAAGGAATTGGCTGAGACGATGGCGACGCGGCGGGAAGAGGCAGCGGTGCGGTTGCGGGCTCGGGTGGGCGACTATTTGGCGGCGCAGTTCGAGTTGGGAAAATATCCCGAAGAAGGATTCGACCAGATTATCCCGGCGGCGGATTTGATACCGGCGTCGGTGCGGCGGTGGCGTGATTTTCTGCGGATGAATGAGGGGGGTGGCCATCCGATATTTGGTCCCTGGACGGCGTTGAGTGGACTGGATGAGGCGGGCTGGGGCGAGGCGGCGGAGGCGATCCTGGCGCGGGCTTTGGCGGAGCCGAGTTTGAATCCACTGGTTAAGAAAGTACTGTCTTCAGGGCCGGACACCCGTGCGGCACTGGTCGGGTGTTATCAGCGGGTGGTGGACGAAGCAGAGAGCCAGCCAGATGAGCCAGGGGCGGCCGAAGTGCGTGCGTTCCTTCGGGACGCCCAGTCGCCGACGGTGGTGCCGGACACGGCAATCGTGAACAACGAGATGTTTTTCCCGACGGCAGTCATTGAAGCGATGTGGCGGTTGCAGGGAGACGTCGACCGTCGACTGATTGAGATGGGGGTGCCGGCGGCCTTGATTTTGGAAGATGGCGAGCGCGCTTTGAATCCGAGAGTTTTTATTCGCGGACTGCCCTCGAATTTGGGAGAGGAAGTGCCGAGGCAATTTTTGGAAGTGCTGGCGGGACCGGCGCGGCGGCCGTTTACGGTGGGCAGTGGTCGGCTGGAGTTGGCGCGGGCGGTGACGAGTGGAGACAACCCATTGGTGGCTAGGGTGATAGTGAACCGGCTGTGGCAGCATCATTTTGGGACCGGGCTGGTGAAGACACCGAGTGATTTTGGATTGCGGGCGGGCGAGCCGAGTCATCCTGAGTTACTCGATTGGTTGGCGCGGAAATTGATGGCGGGTGGCTGGAGCTTAAAGGCGATGCATCGATTGATAATGACAAGTACGGTGTATCAGCTGGCCGCTGGGCCCGAGGAGGCGGTGGCGGGCGGCAAGGAAAACCTGTTGGGGGCGGGGACTGTGGTTCGCCGGCTGGACTTTGAGCAATTGCGGGACGGCATGTTGCGAGTGACCGGCGAATTGGACGAGACGATGGGCGGGCGCCCGCAGGATTTGTTGGACGGGAGCAACGTGCGGCGCACGGTTTATGGAGAAGTGGATCGCCAGTTTTTGCCAGGCGTCTTGCGCACGTTTGATTTTGCGAATCCTGACCTACATGTGGCCGTGCGGCATGAGACTACGGTGCCGCAGCAGGCGCTTTATTTCCTGAACGGATCATTTGCGGCGGCGCGGGCGCGGGCCCTAGCGGCGTTGGTGGACGGGTCGTCTGGGGATGAGCGGGTGCAGCGGTTGTACCGGATGGTCTATCAACGGACGGCGGGCGATGGCGAAGTGGCGGCGGCGCTGCGATTTGTGCAGGCGGCTGGGGACGAGGCGGTGCCGGAACCGGCGGAGCGGTCGACCGTGTGGCAGCATGGAACTGGGGCCTACGATGAAACCACGCAGCGGGTGGCCTCGTTCCGCCTGTTGCCGCATGCGGCTGGCGGCGCGTGGCAGGGGGCGGCGGCCTGGCCGGGGGGTGAGACTGGATGGGCGCAGCTGACGGCGGACGGCGGGCACCCGGGCAATACGCGGGCTCAGGCGGTGGTGCGGCGGTGGGTGGCGCCGGTGGCCGGGCGGGCGGTGATTTCCGGCGTGCTCCGGCACGAGCCGACCGCGGGCGACGGCGTGCGCGGGTGGATTATCTCGAGTCGTCACGGCGTCTTGCGGGAGGCGCGGGTCCATGCCGCCGAGGCGGGCATGGAGGCGGGCCCGATCGAGGTCGAGGTGGGTG
>JALRGB010000703.1 GCA_023253575.1 Verrucomicrobiales bacterium | reverse complement strand
TCAATCGCGCCTATCGGCGCGCCGCACCCGCCGCTATCTTGCGGCCTTGATCGAGGCTCAGGAGGTCCTCGGACAGGCCAATGACTTGGCGGTCGCCCGGTCGATGCTCCCGCGCCTGACCGAGGGAACCAACCGCCACAAGACCGCGATGGTATCCTCGGTATCATTCGCCCACGGCTGGCTCGCGGCCAAAACTCAAGACGCGTCGACTCAATTAAAACCCAAAACAAAAAGCATCTTGAAAGCGTCCTCCTTGCCGATTTAAAAAAACCGCGGCATTTGAGCAGCATCTGCCCGTTCACCCGCTCAAAACTCGCCGCTTTCTAAGCACCGCCAGCGCGCGGCACGAAAATCAAACCACCATGGAACTCATCATCTGGCGCCACTCGGAAGCAGAAGAGGGATCACCAGACATGAGCCGAAAGCTCACGGCACGGGGACGCCGTCAGGCTGCCCGCATGGCGAAATGGCTGAACCTGCGACTACCACAGGACGCGCTCATTCTGGTCAGCCCGTCCCGACGCACTCTCGAGACGGCTGAAGCTCTGGCTCGCCCGTTTCAAGTGCATCCGGATCTGGCCCCCAGCGCCACTGCCGACGCCGTCCTGCACACGGTTGGCTGGCCTGGCTCCCCACATCCTGTCCTGATCGTCGGCCATCAGCCGTACGCCGGACAGATCATCATGAAATTGCTGTCCGGAAAAAACGGGGAATTTTCCCTGAAAAAAGGCGCTGTTGCTTGGATGCAGCAGCGCCCCCGAGAAGGAGCGGCCCAGACGCTCCTGCGGGTCGTGCTCTCGCCCGACCTGTTGTAGCAAGTGTGTAACTGCCCGAACAAAGACAGCGCCAGCGACGGCGACAGCGGTCGCCTCACTCCGGCGGCAGCACGCTGGATCAGGGTTTTGGTTTTTTCGCCCACCGCCACTGCGCCAACCCCTTCAAATCCCGGATAAAAAGATTCTGACCGACGACGGCGAGGTGAGCCCACGTTTCTTCTTCACTGACACGGCGTTCGGAAAGGATATTTAGTTGCGCGGGGGAGGCGGCGATGAGGTAAAGCAGGCCTCGTTCATCGAGTGCCAGCACTTGTTCTCCTTGGGCCACTAGGCTGACGTATTTGCCGAATTTCTCGCTACTGGTCCATTTTTCCTCGCCGGTGGTGAGATCAAAGCAGACGAGACGCTGACTGCGCAGATGATGATACGCATGGGAGCCGATGATGACGGGGGTCGACATGTAGCCTTGTTCATTTTGCGACCACCCTTCGGTGGCGGCCAGGGCGTCAGGGGAGCCGGCGATTTTAAGCCACTGGCTACGACCGCCATAGGTACTGGTAAAGACTCCGTCTTGAAAAATGACTGGGGTCAGGATGTTCATTCCACGAAACGAGGCCACCGGCGTTTCCCAAAGGGTTTTGCCGTCCGATGGATCGAGCCCGGCCAGCTTTTCCCGGCCTTGTACGACGATCTGGCGTCGGCCGGCAAGAGTGGCGATAATGGGCGAGGAGAACGCGCTACCTGACATGCCACCGCCGTCCTGAAACCCGCGCCACAACACTTTTCCGGTACGCTTGTCCAGCTTCACCGTCCCGCCTCCAGCCTGCACATACACCGCATCCCCATCCAACAACGGCGAACACACACAGCCAAAAGCAGGCAATTCACTGCTGAATTCCTTCACAAAATCCACACGCCATACAACTTTGCCCGTGGCTACTTCCAAACACACCAACACATCTCGCATGCCAGCCACATACACAAATGTGCCGTCCGTCGCCGGCGTCGAACGAATCCAGTCGCCATTCGACTTCGCAAAAAACGGCACACTCAGCGCCCCCTCCCATGAGGCACGCCAAACCTCCTCCCCGGTTTCGATCTTCAGAGCTCGCACCACCTCTGTGGCCTTGCCCTCGGTTTCCGTCGTCACCACCAGCCCACCCGTGACCAGAGGCCCCGAATACCCGGGCCCCAAATCAATTCGCCACGTGCGCTGAAAAAACTCTTCTCCCAGCGAACTAGGCCAAGCCGGCGTGGACGCCACCGTGCCATCCCGATGCGGCCCACGCCATTGCGGCCATCCCTCATCCTTGGCGGGCGCCTCGGACGCGTGCACAGAGGGCAAAAACATCGTCAAAACGCCGACAGCCGAAAGCAGCTGCCCCCATCGTGACCGGAAGGTGGAATGAGAAAGAATAAACATAAATAAATAAACAGGAAATCAATGATGCCGCCCCACTGTCAGACGACAGCGAAACGGCCAGACAGCAGAATCATAAATAAAAGACAAACTTTCAAGACCTTGCTGTCAATTCTAGGGGCCCGCCGGGAACAAACCAGCTCTTTCATCTAGTCATTGACCTCCCCTCATCCCGCCGGACCTGAGCCGCGCCTTACACCAGTCGCACCTTCAATTACTCCCATCTCCCGGAACCATTGTGACCACAGCGTGACCACAGCGTGACCGCAGCGTGACCGCCGGATGACAGCGCGATGATCCGGGACTACGCTGTCTCCATGAGCTGGCCCGTTTATACCTTCGCCCACATTCCTGATCTTCCGCATCTGCACCCGCCAGCCCTAGTGGCAGTTTTTGGCGACCCAGTGGCTCATTCGCGATCCCCGCAAATGCACAATCCCGGCCTCGCGGCCCGCGGACTGGAAACGCAATACGTCCGCCTGCAAATCAAACCCGAGGAGTTTGTCACGGCCGTGCACGCCTGTCGAAAGGCCGGATTCGCCGGTATCAACTGCACTATCCCGCACAAACTGGCGGCGCTAGCGGTTGCCGATGAAGTCGATCCGCTGGCCCGGCGGCTGGGGGCGGTCAACACGCTTGTTTTCCGGGAAAACAAGATTCTCGGATATAATACTGATGGCCCGGGACTGCTCCGCGCGCTCGACGAAGAATTCAGCCTACCTCTCGCCCACCAGCGCATCCTCATCCTCGGCGCCGGCGGTGGCGCCGGGCGGGCTGCCGCCATCCAGTGCGCCCTCGCCGGCTGCGCCGGCCTCACCCTCGTCAATCGCACCAAGGAAAAAGTCGAACGCCTCGCCCACGAACTGGGGGCCTTTTACCGCTCCGACCGCCTCTCGCTGCAGACGGAACCAGACCTGCGCGACATCGACCTCGTCATCAATGCCTCCTCCGTCGGCATGAAACCAGAGGAATCGCCGCTGTCCGCCAACAGCGTGCTGGAGTCACATCATCACGTCTACGACATGATCTACAGCCCGCCAGAAACCGCCATGCTGGCCGCGGCCCGCGCAGCCGGGGCGCGGGCGGCCAATGGCCTTTCCATGCTCCTACACCAAGGAGCCGCCTCGTTCGAATACTGGTTTGGCGCCCCAGCCCCACTCGAGGCCATGCGCCGCGGGTTGCTCGACAGCCTGCCTGAATAAACCTCAAAACAGGGGAGATTTCACATTCAAAGCGGAAGAAAGAGCGCGGCATAAAGCGATAGAACACCCACTCATTCGACGGCCAGTCGGTGACAAAAGTGGGTGTCTCAAATTCAGGCACAGCTCAGCCGTTGACGCGCCAGAGCCACGTCGCGGGTGATTTGCGCGGTCAAGGCTTCGAGAGACGAAAAAGCCTGCTCCGGACGCAAGCACTCGACCCATTCGACCTCCATTTCGCGTCCGTAGATTTCTTCGGCGAAATCGAGAAGATGCACCTCTAGGCGTCGTATTGGTTCACCATTTTCCACGCTCGGGCGGACGCCGAGGTTGGCCACGCCCAGAACCGTATCGGATCCGAGGCGGGCGCGCACAGTGTAGACGCCGTTGGGGGGCAGCTGCTCGTTCTCAAGTGCTAGATTCGCGGTGGGGAAGCCGAGACGACGCCCGAGCTGCTGACCAGCCACCACGGTTCCCAGTACGGTCGACGGGCGCCCCAGCAGGCGAGCGGCCTGCCCAAAATCACCGGCGGCCACCGCCTCGCGCACCCCCGTGCTGCGCGCCGCCACGCCATCGACGTGGACCGGCGGCACTGCGTGCACTGTCAACCCCAGCGACCGCAGCAGAGCGACCGTGCCACGGGCCCGGTGACCAAAAACCCAGTCATCCCCGACCGTGATCGATCCGAGCGGCTGGCAGGCGCGGCCGAGCTGCCCCGCAAAATCTTCGGCCTCCGTGCGCGCAAACGCTTCGTCGAAAGGCAGCACGAGCGTATATTCCACCCCGAGCCGCTCAAAGACGAGCAATTTATGCCGGATGGACGTCAGCATCAGAGGCGCACGCTCCGGTCGCAAGACCCGCGCGGGATGCGGATCAAACGTCACCACCACCGATGAGCCGCCGGGTTGGCCAAGCGCCGTGCGAATGACCGCTTGGTGACCGGCGTGGACCCCATCAAACACGCCGATGGCCAGATGGACCGGCCCCGGCACCCCGGCAAGATCTGGGATGGAACGGAGGACAACCACGGTTCAGACGCCGCGCAAGCGGGAAACTTCGGGCAGACTGAGCATGGCCGCATGTAAATCAGCCACCGGTCCTTCTTTCAGCTGTTGAAAGCTGACCGCGCGGGTCAGATCAAATTTTCCACTGCGAGTCCGGCGCAGGGAGCTCAAATGCGCTCCACATCCGAGCCGCTGTCCGATATCATGCGCATAGGTCCTCACATAAAACCCCTTGCTGCACAACACGCGGAAATCAATTTCAGGTGGCTCAAACCGCGTGATCGCGTGATGAAACACATGCACCAACCGCGGCTCGCGCTCGACCTCTTTGCCCTGACGAGCCAACTTGTAGAGCGGTACCCCGTCCTTCTTGATGGCGCTCACCATCGGCGGCATCTGATAAAAATCACCGCGAAACGCATTAAACGCGTCCTCAACCTGCTCGCGCGTCAGCTCCGGAACCGGCTTCTGCTCGAGAATCTGCCCCTCCTTATCCTGCGTACTGGTCGTGGCCCCCAGACAAATCGTACCCTCATACTCTTTGTCTTCAGCCATCAGTAGATCCTGAATTTTTGTGGCCTTACCGACCACAACAATAAGCAGGCCCGTAGCCATGGGATCAAGCGTGCCGCAATGGCCCACTTTCTTCGTGTTCAGGCTCCGACGAGTGACCGCTACCACGTCGTGGCTGGTCATACCAGGTGCCTTGTCCACCAGCAGGACGCCGTCAAGCTGGGATTGCTGCGATGAGTGCCTCATGAATCGATGATAAAACCCGCTCCTTTGCCTCCATGATCGGTCCGCGCAACCGCGCCCCTGCCGCCATGGTATGGCCCCCACCACCAAATTGACCGCACACCGCGCTGGCATCAAACCGCGCATCCTTGCTCCTCAAACTTAAACGCACCCGCCCGTCGTCAAGCTCCTCGAAAAATGCCGCCACCACCACGCCGTCAATCCCGCGAATGTGGTCAATCATATTCTCCGTATCCTCGGGAATCGAGCCCGCCCGGGCCGCCATCTCCCCCGTCAAATACCAGCTGGCCACCCGGCCGTCCGGGGAAATATCCAACACCCGGAGTAGCTCGCTCAAAAGCCGAACCCGTCGCAGCGGACTGCTTTGGTAAATCTTTCGATTCAACTCGCCCACCGAAAGCCCCGTCTCCAGCAGGCGCGCTGCCCAGCGGTACGTGGCCGGGGTGGTATTGGAATACTGGAAACTTCCGGTATCCGTCGAAATCGCAGTATACAGGTTTTCCGCCATGGCGGCATCGATCTCCACCCCTGCCGCCTCGAGCCATTCAGCGACGATTTGGCCGGTCGCCGGCGAGGTCGAATCAATGTAATAGTGATGCCCGTAACGCGTATTGCTGATGTGGTGGTCCACATTGACGAGCAGAGGAATGCCGGCAATGGCCGCATTCACGCCCTCGCCCAGTCGCGGCTGGGTGGCATTATCAAGCGCGAAAACAACGTCCGCCTCGACGACGCCGGACGGCCGTTCGACCAATGACGCGGCCGGTAGAAAGCTGAGATTATCCGGCACCCCGTCTTCGTTCAACACCCTAACGCTGTGCCCGAGCTTCTGCAGGGCCAGCGCCAGCGCCACCGCGGAACCGATCGCGTCGCCATCAGGTCGAACATGCGAGGTCACCACACAACGACGCGGCGCCACTCGCAAGTGAGCCGCCAATTCAGAAAGTGTGATGCTGGCAATTAAGGACATGGATGAAAGAAAGAAACAACGGAGAAATGAGGTCGCGGCGAGGACACCGCCACCGGGCCGCGTCAGTGGGAATCATCCTGATCCCGTTCCTCGCGGCCGAACGACGGTCGGTCCGTCGGCGGCGACTTGGGTTTGGGCTGGGATTCTTTCATCTGACCGGCAGCTGGATACGGCGGCTCATCCGGAGCTACCTGACGGTCGATCTCCTCAATAATGCCAAGAACCCGGACGCCGCGCTCGACTGAATCATCCTGCCGGAAATGCAGCACCGGCGTATTTTTTAAGATGACGCGTTTACTCAGTTTCTGGGTAATGGCCTGAGTTGATTTCTGCAATTTGCGCAGCGCATCCGCCTGATAATCTTCTCGACCAATAATACCGATGTAGACGATGGCGCGCTTGAAATCCGGGGTCAGCTCGATGTCATGGATCGTGACCAAGGCACCGCCGAACTCGAAATCCTTGTTGAGGATTTCGGCCAGTTCATGCTTCATGAGTTCAGCGACTCGGCGTGGACGATTGGTCACGGTGATGAAAAGGGGAAACGATGGAAACGAATTTCAGAGGGGTGGCCGGTACCAATAAGGATCTGAAAGCAAGAAAACGAGGGCTTCCTGAGGAAAGCCCCCCCCAAAGCAGCAGACCACCAAGTCCTGAGAGTCTAGAGAGTCTGCGCCATTTTCTCCAACTCGTAGCATTCAATGATGTCACCTTCTTCGTAGTCGTCGAAAGAACCGAGCTTGATACCGCACTCGAGTCCGTTCCGCACTTCCTGAACTTCGTCGTTGTAACGGCGCAAGGTGGACATCTTGCCATCGTAGACTGGGGTGCCACCGCGCATGACCCGGGCATGAGCCGTGCGAGTGACGCGACCGTCGGTAACCCCGCAACCTGCCGCATAACCGCGCTGCACTTTGAACACCTGTTTGACCAAGGCGTGCCCAATGATGCGCTCGCGGGTCAACGGATCTAGCAACCCCAGCATCGCATCCCGGACCTGATCAATCAGTTCATAAATGATCGAATAGAGCTTGATCTGAATGCCTTCCCGCTTGGCTGCCGCCACCCCCTTGGTCTCAACCTTGGTGTTGAAACCAATGATGATGGCATCCGTCGCGCTGGCTAGGAGGACGTCACTTTCAGTAATCGCGCCCGCGCTCGTGGCCGCAAAATCCAAAGTCACCTTTTCAGACTTGATGTCCTTGAGCGCCCCCACAATCGCTTCCACTGATCCCGCCGCATCCCCCTTGAGGATAATGCGCAAGGTCTTGACCTTGGTGTCCATACTGGCAAAAAGGTCCTCCATCCGGTTGCGCCGCGGATGCGCCAATTTCTCGAGCCGCTGACTGCTGCTTCTCTCCTCCGAGAGTTTTTTGGCATCCCGCTCGGACTTCATCTCGAGGACTTCATCACCCACCGAAGGTGGCCCAGAAAAACCAACAATCTCGCAGGGTATAGACGGACCGGCCGACTTAATCGGCTCCCCACGATCGTTGAGCAAACTGCGAACCTTGCCCCAATGCTGCCCGCAAATAAAGGGCATGCCCACTTTGATCGTACCCGTGCTGGCAATAACGGTCGCTGTCGGTCCCTTGCCCGCCTCAACGCGCGATTCCACCGCGATCGCACGAACCGGCGCCTTGGGATCCGCCTTCAATTCAAGCATTTCAGCTTCCAACAAAATAATCTCCAGAAGCTGGTCAACATTTGTGCCCTTGGTCGCAGAAATTTCCACGCAGCTGGTGGTTCCACCCCAGTCTTCGGGCATCAAATCATTGGCCTGCAGCTGCTGCTTCACCTTGTTCACGTCCGCACGCGGCAGGTCGCACTTGTTGAGGGCGACCACAATCTTAACTCCCGCCGCCCGGGCATGCGCCAGCGCTTCATGCGTGGTCGGCATCATGCCGTCATCCGCCGCAATCACCAGCACAACGATATCCGTCAAATTGGCCCCGCGCGCGCGCATCGCCGAAAACGCCGAGTGACCAGGAGTATCGAGGAAGACAATCGTCTTCTTCTCGCCGCTCATCTCGTGCTCGACCGCATAAGCGCCAAGGTGCTGCGTGATGCCACCCGCTTCGCCCGCCGCCACTTTGGATTTACGAATGTAATCCAACAGACTGGTCTTGCCGTGATCGACATGCCCCATGATCGTAATGATCGGCGGCCGCGGCTTGAGCTTCTCCACCTCCGGCTCCGGCTCCGGCACAGGGGGTGCTGCCACCACCTCGTCCACTTTGTGGACTCCTTCACCCTTTTTCCGCTTCTCACGCTCAAAAATGAACCCGTGATTTTCGCAGATTTTGGCGGCCACGTCCGGCTCAATCGCGCTGTTCTGATTGACGAAAATATCCAACGCCATCAATTCCTTGATGATCTGGAATGACTTGATGCCAATGCGCTCCGCCAAATCCTTGACGATGACCGGAGGCTTGAGATGGATGACTTTGGGGTCAAGGATCTCGTCTTCCTCAGATTCGTTATCTCCAGCCTCGACCGCTTCCATCACCGCCGGCACTTCGGGCACGACAACCTCAACCACCGGCGGTGGCGTCGGATGAAGTTGCTGAAATAACCGGGCTTCAGCTTCAGCCTTCGCCTCTTCCTTGGCCGCCACAATCTTAGAAATCGGCTTCAACAACTGGGACGATTGCAGCGCCCGCGCCGCACGCGCCTCATCGACCTTACGCTTCCGCTCAGCCTTGGCTTCATCTTCGTCAAAAAGAGAAAGCGCACTGTCTTTGAGTTCGTCCAGAGTCGGACCAGCCGGCTCCACCGGCCCGGCCACGACCGGAACCTCCACCGGCCGAACAGGCAATTTACCGATCGTCGGCAAGGCCACATCGGAGGCATCAGATTTTCTGCGGACACGCCTCGGCTTCTCAGCGAGCAGGTCAAGCGCACCGGCTTTTTCTTCCGGGAGGGAGCCGGAAGACTCAACCGCGGCCGTGTCGGAGGATACCGACTCGGCGCGCTGAGCGCCCCCGGATTTTGCAGTGCTGGATTTGGATGCCATTCGTGGTGGTGTAGGTTTTCATGGGCGGGGCCGGCTGGGGGTGGTTAACCCTGAGCGGGCGCTGCCTCGCGCTCGTAGATTTCCTTGGCTTTGGCGATAATCGCCGCGCCTTCTTCCTCAGTGACGCCGGCGGCGCCAGCCACATCGGCAGGTTCCACCTCGGCAAGCAAGTCAATCGAATTTAAGCCACCTTCCATCAGCTTCGCAGCGATGTCCTCGGCAATGCCGAGTTTGGTGGCCATATCAGCAGCCTCGCGGGCCACTTTACCGACAAATTGTTCATGAGCGGACTCATCGCGCTCCACTTGGACGTCCCACCCCATCAGGCGGCTGGTCAGTCGGGCATTTTGTCCGCGACGACCGATGGCCTTGGATAATTCTTCCTCATTGACCCGCACGGTGACTCGCTTGTGCGCCTCATCCACCGTGATCTTGGACTCCGCAATCACGGCTGGTTTAAGCGCTTCCTTCACAAATTCCTTCGGATTGTCACTCCAACGAATAATGTCCACTTTTTCGTTGTTGAGCTCACGCACGATATTTTTCACCCGAGCCCCTTTCAACCCGACACAAGCTCCGACGGGATCCACTTTACTGTCCGCTGAATAGACCGCCACCTTCGTCCGGTAACCAGCCTCGCGAGCAATGGCACGGATCTGCACCGTGTGGTCAGCAATCTCCGTCACCTCGCTTTCAAAGAGACGTTTGACAAAATTCGGATGACTGCGGCTCAGAATGATCTCCGGCCCACGCACGCCGTTTTCCACCGCCACCACATACGCGCGAACCCGGTCCCCAATATTGTAGTCCTCGGTTTGCACCCGCTCCTTCGACGGCATCAATCCTTCAAATTTGCCCAAATCAATCAACACATCGGACTTCTCAAACCGACGCACCACCCCGGAAACAATCTCCCCCGCCCGGTCCTTAAACTCATCATACATCATTTCCTTCTCCGCCTGACGCAATGACTGCATCATCGCCTGCTTGGCCGTCTGCGCCGCAATCCGGCCGAAATCACGAGGCGTCACGTCAATCTCCACTTCATCACCAGGCACCACCCCGACTTTGAGCTTCTGCGCCACTTCCACCGGAAGCTGCTCCCACTTGTTAGTCACGATCTCCACCACCAAAGGCTTGGTAAAAACACGCATGTCGCCCTTGATCGGATCAATGCTCACTCGCAGTTCACGCAAAGGGCCAAGACGCTTTTTCGCGGCTGACAATAAGGCGCGCTCAACGGCTTCGATGACCTTTTCTCGGCTCATCCCTTTGTCTTTTTCGAAATAGTCGAACAGTGCTGTCAGCTCAGTGGTCATGGCAAAACGGGGAGTGGGGGCTGGGGACAAAAAAAAGCGGGATTACTCCCACTTTTCCCCGGGTAATCCTAGCCGCTCACGGCTTGGCTACCCCTGTCTCCAGCGAAGGGACAAAGTTAAAGCACAGACCAACGCATGGCGCAAGTGAAAGAGTAAGTCTCCCACCGAAGATCCGCAGCATGAACACCTGTTAT
>JALRGB010000455.1 GCA_023253575.1 Verrucomicrobiales bacterium | reverse complement strand
ACTACGTGGGCGGCATTTTTCGAGGGTTTTGAGCTTGGATTAGTCCAGCCGCTGCGGCGCGATGGTGCTGAGGCCGCGGGGGCGAGCGGCGGGCGGGCGGCTGCTTTGTCGAGTGAAGACTTGAGTTTCCGCGCTCGGGTGGCCAATCTCGTTTTTGCGTATCGGGCGCTTGGGCATACGGCGGTCTGGCTGGATCCCTTGAGTCCGGTGGCGCCGGTGGTGCCTGGCCTCAGTCTGGAGGCATTCGGATTTTCATCCGATGATCTGGGGATCGAAGTGGCGACGCAATTTTTTCAAAACGGGCAGCCGATGCGGCTGGGGGTCATGATTGAGCGATTGCGCGGAATTTATTGTGATCGGATTGGCTTTGAATTTGCGCACATTCAAAACGTTGAAGTTCGCGATTGGTTGTTGGGGCGAATTGAATCTCGGCTGGTGGATGGTGGAGCGGATGGTGGGGTGAAGGAGGATGTGTTGCGGTGGTTGGTGGAGGCTGAGTTATTTGAGAAGTTTCTGCATACGAAGTATGTTGGTCAGAAGCGATTCAGCATTGAGGGGGGTGAGTCATTATTGGTGGCCTTGCAATCGATCGTTGAGGCGGGTGGGCCGCTGGGGGTGAGGGAGGTTATGATGGGGATGGCGCATCGCGGGCGGCTCAGTGTATTGGCGACATTTTTGAAGAAGCCGTTAAAAGTGCTATTGCATGAATTTTCGGAAAACTATGTTCCGGCGTTAGTGGCGGGTGATGGTGATGTTAAATATCACCTTGGTTACGAGACGGTACGGGCCACGGCTTCGGGTCATGAGGTAGTGATTAATCTGGCGGCCAATCCGAGTCATTTGGAGGCGGTGAATGCGGTGGTCGAGGGCAAGACTCGGGCGCGGCAGCGGGCGTTGGGGGATATGACGGAGCGTTGTCAGGTGTTGCCGTTGTTGGTGCATGGTGATGCGGCCTTTGCCGGGCAGGGTACGGTGGCAGAAGTGTTGAATTTGTCGCAATTACAGGGGTATCGGACTGGGGGGACGGTGCATTTGATCGTGAACAACCAGATTGGATTCACGACCATGCCGGCGGATGCGCGGAGTTCGGCGTATGCGACCGATGTGGCCAAGATGATTGAAGCGCCGGTTTTTCATGTGAATGGCGACCATCCTCTCGAGGTTTATTTTGCCTCCCGGCTGGCACTGGAATTCCGTCAGAAGTTTAACCGCGATGTCATCCTCGATATTTATTGCTATCGCAAATACGGTCACAATGAAGGTGACGAGCCGGCATTTACGCAGCCGCATTTGGTGGCGAAAATCAAAACGCATCCATCGGTAGCGACGATTTTCCGGCAGCGGATGCTCGAGCGCGGTGAGAGTACGGTGGCTCGGCTGGATGCCATTTATAACGACGTGCAGGAGACGTTGAATCGCGAGTATCTTGATTTGCGCGAGCTCGAGGCCAAAGGCGAGGGTGGCGGCAGTTTTGCCGATGCCACCGTGGAGCTGCAGCCGGAATATTCGCACGAGCCGGTGTGCACAGGAATTGAGCTGGAGCGGCTGCGCGAGCTGGGGTTGAAAGTCACCGAAGTGCCAGCCGAGTTCCGGGTCCATCCGCGGGTGCGCACCACGGTGCTCGAACGACGCCGCAAGGCGGCAGAGGACGGCGGGCCGTTTGATTGGGCGAACGCCGAGCATCTCGCCTTTGCCTCCATCCTGACCGAGGGCGTGTCATTGCGTCTGAGTGGACAGGACAGCCGTCGCGGCACGTTTTCCCAGCGTCATAGTTACCTTTATGATTTGGAGACCCGCGAGCGGTATTGTCCCTTGCATCATCTAGCTGCCGATCAGGCGCGTTACTGCGCCTACAACTCGCTTTTGAGCGAGGCTGCGGTGTTGGGGTTTGACTACGGTTATTCGTTGCTGGCGAAGAACATGCTTATTCTGTGGGAGGCGCAGTTCGGTGATTTTGCCAATGGAGCGCAG
>JALRGB010000638.1 GCA_023253575.1 Verrucomicrobiales bacterium | reverse complement strand
GTTGATCTGAACTGCCGGTGAGGGGCAGGGTGATCGAGCGGGTGGCCGGCCGGGCCGGCAGCGAGACTGGGGTCGTGTGGCCGGCGAAGTGGATATTGACGGTGGTGGCGGTCGCGGTGGCGGCGGGGTTTTGGGATTTTGTTTCTGCGGCTAGGGCGAGCAGGGCCCAGGCATTGGTATAGGTACTGCCCCAGTGGCCGGCGGAAGTGCGTTCGTTGAGTAGACGGGCCGAGAGGCTGACGGTGGTCGGGGCGACCGGGTCGAGCCGGGTCCAGACCATGAGGTTGAGGGCGGTCAGGCGGCTGTCGAAGACGGCTGTATTCCAGTCATCAAGGTTCCGATTGAGCGGGGCGTTGAGCAGGGCGAGGACGCGGTCGTGGGTGCCGCCGGTGTGGAGAATGGCCATGGCGAGCAGGGCGCGGGCTGGGTGGGGCAGGAGGGCGGCCTTTTGGCTGAGGACGTCATGGTAGGCGGGTTCGGCGCGACCGATCAAGGCCAGCGTGTAACAGGCGAAAGCGCGGGTGTACAAGTCATCGGGACTGGAGGCGGCGGCGGTTTCGCGGAGGGTGGTGGACAGGTATTCGGCGAGTTGATGGAGTCGGGCTGGCGGGACGACGGCCCCACCGTCGCGTGCGAGGACCAGCCCCATGCCGGCGTAGCAGCTGGCCCAGAGTAGTGGCTGGCGACCACCCGGCCAGTAGGACAGCCCCCCACTGCTCGTTTGCATGCTCAGCAGGCGGTTGACTCCTGCTTGCACGGATTTCTGGATGTCGGCCGGCGACTTTTCGACGGTGGGAACGGCTTCTTTGAGCTGTTGCAGGACGAGCCAGGGGATGAGCGAGGAAGTCGTTTGTTCGGCGCATCCGTAGGGGTAGTGGAGGAGGTAAGCGAACGCGCCGCTGGCTTCGGCCATGCTAGAATTGGACACGGTGAATGTGAGTTCCCCCTGACCCGCCATGATTTCTGGATTGGCGGTGGCCAGCAAATTTTTCGATTCATCACCGGCGGTGATGGCGGCGTAGTGGAGTTCTCGCAGGGTAGGCTGGGCGTGCCCGATGTTCAGGGTGGACACGACGGTGTCGGCCAGCGGCAGGCCTGGGGTCAGGCTGACGGCGCGCCATTGCCAAGCGGCCGTGCCGGCGCGGTCAAACTTGATGGAAAACGGTGCGGCGGCCGACCCTTTCGGTGCGAGCGAGACTTTTTTCACCAGTTTTTCGGTGCTGGTGGCGAGGGTGTCGAGAGTGAGGGTGACCTCGACCTCCATCGCCTGGTCGGTGGTGTTCAGGACGACGCCGTTGACGGTGATTTCGTCGCCAACGGTGGCGAAGCGCGGCATGGCGGGCTCGAGCATGAGAGGTTTGTTGATGTTAAACCCTCCTTCAGCGGTGCCGAACTGGTTGTTCCCGGCTGTGGCCACCGCAATGAGCCGAAAGCGGGTCAGGGAGTCGGGCACCGTAAACGATGCCGTGACGCGGCCGGCCGCATCCGTGAGAAGGGAGCCGTGGAAAAAGGCGACCGGCTGGAAATTTTTGCGAAGAGTGTCGCTAGCGGCCTCATAGCCGCCGCCGCCGATGAGATATCCTTTGTTGCTGAAGGCCAATTCACGCGGGTCTTCTGGGAGCTGATTCATGAGCGAGGTTCCGGCCAGCACGGCGAGCGGCTGAAGTCGGTGGAATTCAGCGCCGAGGTCGGGGGCATGATACTCCTGAAGCGTCAGCACTCCGTCGTCAGCGGCCCAGAACGTCACCTCGGCCCCGGCCACGGGTTGACCGCGGGCATCGGTCACGGTGGCGCTGGCCGTGCCCTGATCCCCGGGACGGTAGTCAGGCTGGTCACTGGCCACCGACACCGCTAGGCGGGTGCTGTCGTCTTTGACCGTGAGCTGGACCACCCCCAGCCGGTAGTCCGGCGATGGGTGCTGTTGCGGGCTCTGAGCCGCCCCGCGGATAATAAAAACCGAGACAAAGACGTTAGGGGCAAAGCGCCGCAGGACCGGGACTTCGAGGATTTGCGCATTGCCGGTAATTTCCGTGAAAAAGTGATCCATGACCCCGCGTCGTTCCACGGTGACGAGGGCGCGGCCGGCCACGGGTGATTTGACGAGGATGCGCGCGGTGTCTCCATCGATGTATTCGGATTTGTCGGCGGTCAGCTCGATTTTGACTCCGTCATTTTCCTGCCATGACGTCCAGCCTGGGCCGTAGACTTGGGTGCTAGTGGTGGATTCCACGAGGCGGCCGTCCGGGTCGGTGGTTCGGGCAGTGATGTAATAAAAGCCGGGCGCTTTGGGGGTCCATGGAAACGCCGGGCTATCTTGCCCCTTGGGCGCGACGGTGAGCATGCCTTCAGCGACGATGCCGCGCTGGATCTCGGTGCGCACATTGGTGCCGCCTCCGACCGTTTGCAGGCGAACCGGGATGAAATCGATTTTCTCCACGGTGATTTTCGTTTCGACGGCGTGTGGCCAAGGTTCACCGTCTTGGCGGGCAACGGCCACGGTGATGGGGGTGGTTTCGCCGGTGGCGGGGTGGGTGTCGAGTTCGCGCAGGCCGAGGTAAAAGCTGGAGGAATGGAGTGTCTGGGACCAACTTTCGGTGATGGTTTGTTGATTCAGTCCGGTTATTTCGGCGATGACCTTCACTGTGCGCGGCTGCTGGGCGAAGGCGGTTTCTGGCACCGTGAACTCGAGGGTGGCGCGTCCGTCGTCGGTGAGGGCGGTGGCGGCTTGAGCGGTGACGAGGGTGGTCTCGCTGTCGTTTTCCGGGATATTGTGATACCCTTCTTCGTCGTAATAATAGGAGCGGCGCGAATCGAGAAACTGGAATTGAGGAAACGCGGGGCTGGCGAAATCCGAACGGGAGACGGACGCTGTCCAAGCGAGCTTTGCTTGGGCTAGGGGTTTGCCGAGGAGGTAATTCGCCTGCAGTGCGATCGAGGCTTTTTCTTTTTCCAGAGTGAAGCTGTCGTCGGCGAACTTAATTTGGAAGGCGTTGGGGGTATATTCTTCGACGGAGAAGTAGGTACTGAACTGGGCGTCGCGGTCGTCGTTTTCGGTGTCTGGCGTGTTGGCGGCGGCGGCCGGGTCAGTGGGAGCGGGGAAGCTGAGATCGATCCGGCAGGTGCCGAGAGCGCCTTCGGGCAGGACGAGCGAGCCATCGAGCGAGCCGTTCTGGGAAAACCGCA
>JALRGB010000550.1 GCA_023253575.1 Verrucomicrobiales bacterium | reverse complement strand
TTATTTATATTTTATAATCTAAGCCGACTCCCCAGATTCTTGATTCGTAAAGGGCCTGACCCTTTTGGCGGTGGCGTCCGAACTGGAGGGAAAAGTGTCTGACCCTTTTTGCGGCGGCTTTGCAAAGGGCCTGACCCTTTTTCTGTGGCGCGACGTTTTTCCGCGAGGGTGGGTGCTTGTGCGAGGCGTTTGGCTGGTGGTGGGGCGCGTTGTGGTGGGCCTGCTGGGGCTGCTCGAACTTTTTTTAGCGGAGAATGTAATTGCGAGAATTAGGTGCTTGCCAGCGGGGCGCGTTCTTTCTAGCCTCGGGACTGGACTGGTGGCGCGCCATGGTGTGGCGGTGTCGGCAGTCCCATTTCAATCCGTTTATTACAACCTGTTTGCTGCAAGCTCATGAATACCTCGATCCGCTGGAAGCTTTTCCTTATGATGGTGCTGGAGTTTTTCATATGGGGGGCATGGCTTCCATTGATTTTCGGCTATTTACCGGCCATGGGGTTGTCTGAGCGGGAGCAGATGTTCATTTTGAGCGCTTTCCCGGTGTCGGCGATCATTGGGATGTTTTTCAGCAACCAATTTGCGGACCGAAATTTTTCTGCGGAGAGGTTTATGGCATTCAGCCATTTGGTGGGGGGGCTGGCCATAGCGGGGCTGGCGTTTGTTTCATTCAATCGTCCACCGGTGCCGGCTGGGGCGACGGCGGCTTCCTTGTATGACACTTCGTTTTGGATCTTCTTCGGGTTGATGGCCTTGCATTGTCTTTTGTATGTGCCGACCATCTCGATTGCGAACAGCATTGCCTTTTCTCACATGCGGGCTGCCGACAAGGAATTTGGATTTGTGCGGATGGGCGGCACGGTGGGGTGGATCATGGCGGCTTGGCCAATTGCTTACATCCTTCATGGCAAGCCACCGGAGCAAATCATCAACGCGACCGGGAATATTTTTATCATTTCCGGGGTGGCGAGTCTGGCGTTGGCTGGGTTTAGCCTGACCCTGCCGCACACGCCGGCAAACAAAGGGCAAGGCAGCGACAGTCTGGCTTGGTTGAAAGCGGCTCGTTTGTTGGCTATTCCAGCGATTCTCGTCCTGTTTATTGCCACGTTTGTGGATGCGACTATCCACAATGGTTATTTTGTGATGGCGGGCGGCTTCATTGGCAAGGTGTTGACGGCGTCGAATATTGACCCGGCGTGGACGACGGTGGTCATGAGTCTTGGTCAGGTAGCGGAGATTCTCACCATGATGGTGTTGGGTGGCGTGCTGGCCAAGCTTGGGTGGCGCACTACCTTGATTCTGGGGATTTTGGGGCATACCGCCCGCTTTCTTGTTTTCGCTTATTGCCCGACTACCACGTGGCTGATTATTCTGGTGCAGTTGCTGCACGGCATTTGCTATGCGTTCTTCTTTGCAACTGTGTATATTTACATCGATGCTGTTTTCCCGAAAGACATTCGCACCAGCGCTCAGGGGTTGTTCAATTTCCTGATTCTGGGTATCGGCGATCTGGCGGCGAAGTGGCTCTTTATTCCTTTGTCGGCGAAGTATGTGACTGGCACTGGATTCGATGGGTATCGCCAGCTTTTCATGGTTCCGGTTGGACTTTCGGTGGGGGCGGCCCTGCTGCTACTGTTGTTCTTCAAACCAGCCACGGCCCGGCCTGCAGTGATCAGCACGGGTTCCGCGCCTCATTGAGCGTGGAGGGCAATAGTGCGGTCTCTTGAGTGAGCACCGCACTGATGACGGGCGGAGGGGGATTCCTCTCTGCCCGTATCTTTTTTATGGCCAGAGTTGGGCCGGGTATTCCCCGGCGAGATGCAGACGGGCGAGGCTAGCCCGCACGCGATCGGCGTCTTCGCGGTAAGTCACGCCAAACCAAGCGGCATCCGAACGAATGACCCGACACGGCTCGCGCTTTTCTTGAATGAGCTGGTCGACAGCAAACGGCAGAAAAAACTCGGCATCGGGATCGCGACCGTGGGTGATGAGGAATTCGCCGAAGAGCCGGTCGAGTTCGGCAAAAATGGAGGGCGCAAACCCCCATGTATTCAGGGAGACGGGTTCATTTCCGGTGAATGATTCCACGGGGCCGGTTTCGGGGCGGTTTTCTGCGCCGTCGCCCACTGGCCACAGCCTAGTTTTTTCCACCACGCTCAGCAGCAGCTGGTCAGCGGTCGTCTGACACACGCCACGGGCCACGCGGCCGTGATCGGAAAGGGTTTTGCGCAAAGTAAAAGCCACGAGGCAGGTCCGAACCGTGGATTGATCCAGATTTGGCTGACTGAGGAAGGATCCAAGCTTCTCGAATGATTCACGGCCGTAAAAATCATCGGCATTGATCACGCCAAACGGCTCGGTGACGGCTGGGCGGGCGGCCAGAGTGGCCTGACCGGTGCCCCAAGGCTTGAGACGCGCCGCCACGATCCCGGCCTCCACCAGTGGTGCACCGTCCGGGCCGAGAGGAAGACTCTCGCGCTCTTGAAAGACACAGGTCACGGCGATGTGAGGTTCGAACCGCGAGGCAATATCACGGCGAAAGGC
>JALRGB010000409.1 GCA_023253575.1 Verrucomicrobiales bacterium | reverse complement strand
CTGGTGAGCCGGATGCGGGAAATTCGCCTGTCCGGTTCGGAGGGGGGGGTGGGGCAATCCAATGCCCCATCCCTACCTCTATCCGTCTGGACTCCCGCCGCCTTCGACGGGCTGGCCCACATCCGTCTCAACCTGTGCCGTGGGTGTCGCGGGCTTGGCCGGCGATGCCAAAAACGCCGCCTCACCCCCTCATCGGGGTGAGGCGGAAAATGAAACTTTTCCGATGGGTCGTTGTCCTGAGAATCCGTCGTCATGGGTGAAGCCTATGATCGCCGGGCCGCGGATTGGAGGGTGATCGATCCGGCGCGGAGGCGCTCGGTGCTGGCCGGTGCTAGACTCGATACTGCACCAGCGAAACGTGATGTTCTGTGAAAACGAGGACCGCCAGACGCCCCGGGACGAGGCTATACGGAATCGGACACGTTCACGTTTTTGTTTACGTTTTCCCTCTCCCAATCCGATAACTCCTTGATTATTAAAAATGTGCCCCCGCCGGGAATCGAACCCAGATTTCTATTCGACGATGAGGGTGCCGCGCATGAGGCGCCAGTGACCGGGAAACGTGCAGAGATACGGGTAACTCCCGGGGCGCGTGGGGGCGGTGAAAACGAGTTTGGCTTCCTGTCCGGGCTGGACCAGTGGCGTGGCGTGGAGTACTTTGTCGGAGGTGGGGATGTATTCCCGGGCTAGTCCGTCCGGCTGGCTGGCCAGTAAGTCGGCGAGAGTGCCCATTTCCTCGGTGGCCCCCGGTTCGACGATCAGCAAGTTGTGGAGCATGACGTCCGGGTTTTTGAAAATGAGGTGGACTGGGGCCCCGGCCTTGACTCGGATTTCGGCTGGGGTGAACCGCAGCTGATTGGGGAGGGCCTGCACGACGACGGCGTCGCCGAGGCCGGCCTGTTCTTTGTCGTAGGCCGCGGCCATGACCTGCAATCCGCCGGCTTCATCAGCCACCTGCGCCATGGCGAGCGGCTGTCCGAGTGGGTCATACAAAAATACGGGTGGCCGGGACTTGGTGTTGCGGAACTGGATCTCGATCACATTGAGACCCTGGCGCAGGGTCAGCTGAACTTGCTGGTCGTTCAGCCACATCGAGTCCGATGACAACACGGGCGTGCCATTCATGAGGATGTCAAGATACCCGTGACGGACCGAGAGCACTGCCGGTTGCGCTACTTCGGATTGCACAAACGTACACCAGGTCCCTTGACCCGCCTCCAGCCATGCCGTGAGCTGCGTGTTGGGAGCAATTTCCAAAACCGGAATGCTGCGGCCAAGCGCGGGTTTGGTGCCGTGTCTGAGATCATCAAGCATGTGTTGGACATCATCATTTGGATTCCGCACGGCTTGCAGGGCGATTTCTACGGCGGGCAGGGTGGGGCGGAGGTGGGCTACGGCGTCTACGACTTCCATCTGCACGCGCGGATGCGGGTCGGTCGCGCTCGACGTCAGCATTCCCGCCGGGTCCGGAAGGCGATCCGCTTGAAACCGGACCAGACGCACGGCCGCGGCGCGATGAACGGCGGACGTGGATGACAATAATTCCGCTAGCAGGGTGGGCCGGGTCGCCCCCAATCCTTCAGCGACAAAAAGCGCCTCCAGTGCGTGCTGGGCAAAGTCGGGATTGGTGCGGTCGAGTGCGGTCGCCCATTTATCGAGCGCTGGCAGCGCGGACGGGCCCGCCTTGCGGATTTCGATGCGCGCATGATGGCGGATGATGCTTTGCGAGTGTTTGAGCAGCTCGAGGCAGGCCGTCATGCTGGCCCCTTCAATCTGCGGAAATTCTTTATTCAGAGGACGATCCGTCGATCGGACGCGCCAGATGCGGCCGTGGTCATGATCCCAGTGAGGGTCGCGCATCGCGTGCTGGGCATGGCCAATGATGGGGCTGCAGAAATCTGAGATGTAGAGTGCTCCGTCGAATCCGAATTCCACATCAGCCGGCCTAAAGGCGGCATTCGGGGAGCTGACGAGATCGAGGCGGTCGTTGCCGCGGACCAGACCCTGATCGTAATCGTAGGTCCACATGGAAACGGTGTAATTTCCCAGCAGGGAAGCCGTAATCATGCCTTGCTGACGGGATTCCGGAAAATTCGGACTGGAGATGCTGGCCGCGGCCGATCCCTTGCCATTGCTGCCAGTATTGCCGTAGGCGAATGGATGATACACTCCGAGTGGAGTCCATGTCAGAGCGAGGGTGTCGAGCGGCAGGCCGTCACCATACATTTGGAAAAGACTGCCGGTCGCATCATAAGTGATTTTCCATGGGTTGGGCGTATTGCTTTGCCATTCGGTTTCGACCCGTCCGGTGCGTGGATGAAGTCGGTAGGTGGTGGCATCGATGCCGCGGACCACGCCGAATGGGGTTTCGAGCTGGGACCGGTGAAACACGCCGTCGCAGAAAAGCACGTGGCCGAGCGGGTCGGCGGCGATCATGCCGCCGTGGTGCGAGTCGGTGACATCGATACCGCGGAAAAATTCTTTTTTGGTATCGGCTTGGCCGTCGCCATCGGTGTCGTTCATGAGCCAGAGTTTCGGTTGTTCGGAAACGAGCACTCCCCACTCGGTGAAGGCGATGCCGTCGAGGGCGTCGAGCTGATCAGCGAAGGTGGTGCAGCGGTCTGCCTTGCCATCGTGGTTGGTGTCTTCGAGTACGATGACCCGGTCCTCGGGCGGGCGGCCGGGAACGGTGTGTGGAAACGACGGCATGGTGACCACCCAGAGGCGGCCGCGAGCGTCAAAAGCGATCTGTACCGGGTTCCTCAGCTCGGGAAATTCCGCTTCGGAGGCAAAGAGGGTGACCTCGTATCCATCGGCTACTTTGAATTCGGCCAGCGCCTCCGCCGGTGGACGGATGATGCCGGTGGCGTCGCCATCGTCGTTGCCTTTGATCGGCGGCATCGGTGGCAGCCACGGCGTTGGAATGTCTTGTGTCTGTGAGTCGCCGGAGGCGGCCAGCGCATGCACCCCGGCTTCCGTGGCCTCGATCATCTGATGATAGCGCGGGATTTCGGCGTCGTTTTCTTCCTGTCGTTTGCGGATTCCATAATAGAGGTCGGCATTTTTCGGACGCACCACTTCGGCCACGTAATAGTTTTTCCGGGCGACGGCGCGGGCGACAGTGCTGAGGCGCGTCGGATCCGGAGTGACGGCGGGTGCTCCGATGAGGGCCTTGGCGATGACCCGGGCCATCAGTCGATTTCCCTCTTCATTGAGGTGCAGGCCGTTGGAAGTGAGAGGAGAGTCGTTTTCAGCATACGCCAGCTGGCTGGCGTAGAACAAATCGACGTAGAGAGCACCGCGGGCGGAGGCGGCTACGAGGATGGCCTCCGCGTAAGCGCCAATGGCTTCGTTGCGCACGGCCGCGGCTGGCCCGGGGCCCCCGCCTTCCACGGCGGTCGGGGCCAGTAAAACGAGGGTCGCTTGCGGATGCAATCGGGTGAGCTGATCGAGATAGGCGGCCAGTTGCTTCCGGAAATCTTCCAACCCCGACCGGCCGGCAAACGATTCATTCATGCCAAAACCAGCGATCACGACCGCCGCGGGCCACCGGCGTAAGAGCGACTTCATGTGTTCTTCATACCCTTCCGGTCGCAGCCGGTAGCCGACCTCATCGCCCGTCCACGCGAAACTCCGAAACTGAAGTTTTTTCTCCGGCTGTGCCAGCTGAATCATGGCTTCCAGTTCCCCGTGCTCACAGAGGCGTTCGACCATGGAATTCCCGTAACAGACAATGGTATCTCCCGCGTCCAGTGACACGTCCGCGGGAGCGGTGGCCAGTGCGAGGAGGCTGGCGAGCAGGGAGGGGAGGACGCGGCCAATAAAAAAGGACATGAGATGGAGTGAAGTGACGGGTGCGCAGAAATCGGGAGAATGGAGAAATGGCTTGTCGCAGGGCCCGCAAGGGGCGGGTTCGGCGGGGTAGCCAGAATCAGATTCTCACAAAATGGCCGGTCCGCCAAGACCGGTCTTGGTCCAAAACGGCCCCGATCCTCCCCGCCCCGCGGCCCCCGCGTCAGCCGCAAATCTGTCCGGAGCCAGGATCCCGGAGCCACGGTCCGTAGGGCGATGAAGATGTGGCTTACGTCCCTTCGGGCTCAGGCGAGCGGCCGAATCCGTGAGTCATCGTGTCTGGGTGGCTCAAAAAAGTGACAAAAAAGACGTGTTCGACGTTTTTTGGTGGCGATGGAATGCGCCTTCATTATCATCATTTCATGCAAACCTCCCTATCTCCTTCCCTTTCTTTAGAAGAAAGCCAATCCACTGGGTATTCGCTGGTGAGTTTTGAAACTGGCATGGTCATTCGACCAGCTACTGTCGATGAAGTCATCCGAGCCACGGCGCAGGCGCGTCTCGATGGTGGGTATGGACTCATTGCCGTTCGCGGTCACATGGGCGGGCCCGTGTTTATCCAGCGCGACTGCGGCGCGGGTCATCTGGCTGGAAGATGATTGGCGTCGGCAGGGGCGGGGAGGGGCATCTGAGCGAGGGGGAAGGGACTGT
>JALRGB010000375.1 GCA_023253575.1 Verrucomicrobiales bacterium | reverse complement strand
GGTGACGGCGCCCGGTGGCAGCCAGGGAGTAGTCCACTCGCCCGACATCGTCCGCGTGAAGGCGGAAGTCGCGCGCGCGCTGCAGCTTGCGAACGGCTTTGATCCACCCGAGGCGATCGAGTTGATTGCTGAAGGTGACGGGCAGGGGGCATTCGGCTCGGCCTCAATGTTGGGTCATTTCCTCACCGCCCTGAAACCCGGAACCACTCTCTCAGCGGACGAGGGGGCTCCAGAGACGTTGCCGTCTCAGTTTGATCCGCGTGTGCGTCAGCTGAGGCAGATGCATGAAATCGACCGGCACACCCAATGGCTACTCGGAAAAAGTTCCAGCGAACGGCAGCAGTTCATGAAAAAGCTCGATTCTTCGTCCCTTGGAAAACACGAAGCGACAAAGACGTTTTACATTGACCATTTGCGTCGCGAAGTGCTTGGGCGCCTCGAGACACCTGTGTTGCCGTTCAACGCGAAATCGCGCCGACGCTACGACGAGGAGAAGTGGAGCTGCTATGAAGTCCAACTGGACGTTTTCCCGGGTGCGAATGCGTTCGGTTATCTAGTCGTCCCCAAAGGGTTAATGCCTGGGGACCGTCGTCCGGTGGTGGTGTGTCAGCACGGGGGGGGCGGGCATCCTGATCAGCTGGTGAAGGATGATGCCGGGGCGTATCATGCGTTCGCTGCGCGGCTTGCTGAAGAGGGGTTCGTTACCTTCGCGCCTTCGGTGATGTTTCCGCCGACTGACAGCCTCGTACGCAAGTGCAACAGTGTGGGGCTGACGCAGTATTCATACATCGCGGCGATGCACCAGCAGATCGTCAACTGGCTACAAACCCAACCGTTCGTCGCGGGGGATCGCATCGGGCTCTATGGCCTGTCTTGGGGCGGTAAAACCGCCATGCGTATGCCTTTGCTGGTGAATGGTTACGCTTTAACAGTGGTGTCCGGTGATTTCAACGAGTGGATCTGGAAGACGACTACGAACAATAGCGGCTATAGCTACGTGTTTCAGCCGGAGCCTTACATCTTTGAGTTCGGTCTGGGCCGTACCTATGGCTATGCCGAAATGGCGGCCTTGATCGCTCCGCGTCCGTTCATGGTCGAGCGCGGGCACTTCGATCCGGTAGGTTCCGACGAGCAGGTCGGTTTCGAGTTCGCCAAGATCCAACACCTTTATAATGCTCAACTCAAACTGCCGGAAAATTGTGCCATCGAATGGTTCGTCGGCGGCCATGAAATCAATCTGGGAGAGACATTTAAATTCCTGCACCGGCACCTCGATCCAGTGAACAAGCATTGACTCACCTTGGTGAAAGAAATCAAAGGCTGGAACCTGCGGTCCATTGACTGAGGAACCAGCACATCGGCTCCGACGGATGCTCAGGATCGCCGTTGATCGCGCCGCCACGGTCGCGACGCACGACTCAGCGCTGCGCGCCAGCACGTCGCCAGCAAATCGCTGGCAAAAGGTCCTCATAAACGTCGAATTTTGCTCTTGGAATTCACCGTACTTGTGAAGCACAATCGAAATAAGCGCCATAAGACCCCAGCCCATGAAGAAATTAAAATCTCTCTCTACATCGAATACGGGCTCCGCGGCCCGGTGGTGGGCGGTCATCGCTGTAAGCGCGTTCTTGGCCCCATGGGGTACAGCCGCAGGACTACTCGGCTGGTGGCCATTGAGCGGCAACTTGAATGATTATTCCGGCAACGGCCTCCAAGGGAATGAATTAGGCACACTTAACTACGAGCAAGACGTCCCCGCCGGGTTGGGTGGCCAGTCACTGCGGTTCGATGAGGACTCGGAAGGTGTGCGTCTCGAGGCCGACGCCGTGCTCGACTCAGGCGAGTTTACCCTCGGCTATTTTATGAATCTTCTCGACATGCCTCAAAGCGGCCCTTTTGAGCGTCTAAGCTCGCGGGATGGTTATACCTTCGAGACGGCGGTCGGGACTACTGGTGGGCTTTCCTATTACAGTCCCGCGACCGGTTGGGTAGTCACGGCTGTGAGCGTGCCATCCTCAGGTTGGATCCATGTGGCGTGGCGCAATACAGCGAGCGCCATGGAATTGTACCTTGACGGGGTATTGGCCTTCACGGGGGTGCGGGTTCCGGCTCCCAGCGGTTTCATGCATTTGGGCAGCGCTTTCAACAACAAGGAAGGATTCGAAGGTCTCATGGATGACGCCTTTCTTTGGGACGCGACGCTGACCCCCGTTGATATCAGCATCATCGCCGCCGTGGGTGTCGCGAATTTCTTCGATGACAGCGATGGAGATGGTTTGCCGACCGCTTGGGAAACGCAAAACGGTTTGAATCCCAACGACAATACCGGAGCGAACGGCGCCGCCGGCGATCTGGACACCGACGGCTTCACCAATGCCCAAGAGCTGGCTCGGGGGACGAAACCCAATGATGCCGACACTGACGACGACGGGCTCAAGGATGGTCCGGAAATGAATTTGGGCACCAATCCGACCGTGGCGGACACCGATGGGGACGGGCTTTCGGACGGAGACGAGTTGAATGTCCGCGCCACCAACCCGCTCCTCGCCGATACCGATGGGGACTTTTTCACTGACGGACAGGAAATCGCTGCGGGCACCAATCCGCTCAGCGCCACCAGCGCGCCGTCACCGTCGCTTTACTTGGCGCTACACCTTAAATTGGACGGGGACGCCCAAGATAGCTCTCCATCGGCCAACCACGGATCCATTCTGGGCGATGCCGCTTTTGCGAACGAGGAGAGCCCTGGCGGTGGCCAAGCCTTGGCGCTCACCGCGAACAACATGGGGGTCAATGTGCCTGGAAGCGACTCGCTCTCGTCAAACTCCTTCACGCTTAGCTATTGGGTCAAACCGACGACTTTGCAGGAGGGCGCTGGCCTTGAGCGGCTGACCAGTCGCGCTGGGGACACATTTGAAACTGCGATTGGAAACCGGGCCGCTGTCGGTGGGGCGCCGGATCTGACTCTCAGCTACTACCAGCAAACGGGATGGCACAACACGAATGCCGCTCTGTCCCTCAACGAGTGGGCGCATGTCGCTTGGCGTAACGCGGGCTCCGGACCTCAGGACATGTCTCTCTTTGTCAACGGGGTAAAAGTCTTTTCCGGCCCTGGCCTACCTTCTGCGAATCCCGGCAGCGACTTCATGAATATTGGCACTCGCCACAACGACACCGAGGGGTTTGAGGGGCTCATCGATGACGTTCGCCTCTACCGGATTCCTCTGGGTGACGGAGTCATCGCCTCGATCATGAACCCGGCTGCGCAGACACCATTGGAAATTACCAGTATCACGCGGGCATCTGGAGGGACGTCCGTGACGCTCACGATCCTCTCACGTCCTGGTCGCACATACGCCGTCGATTTCTCCACGACATTGACCTCAGCCGGCCAGCCGGGCGGATGGGTGGAATTGACCGACGCGCTTGTTTCCGGCGGAAATCAGACGATGTACGTGGACACTATCGCCGCCAATTTCCCGCAAGCATTCTACCGCGTGCGGGACACAAATCCCTAGTCGTCTGCAACGGCCTCTCGCGCGTCATGACGAGGAAACTCGGAACGACCCTCCAGTTTTTTCCTTCAGCTTTTTAGGTCGTTTTTTCTTCTTACGTCAACGTCATATGATTCCGCGCCTGCTTCTTGTTGCACTGCTGTCGGCTTTTGCGGCCATTCCGGGGCTGGCTTCGCCGGACTCTGTGGTCGTCTTCAATGAGATCCAGTACAACCCGGGCGGCCCTTCGGAAGCCGGGGAATACGTGGAACTCTTCAATCAAATGGGCATTAAAACCGACATCTCCGGCTGGCGGATCGAGGGTATCGACTACACTTTTCCAGCAAACACCCTCATCAATCCCGGCGCCCATGTCGTGGTCGCGAAAACGCCGACCGCTGGGCAATATGGACCTTTTGTCGGGTCCATCAAGAATGGCGGTCAACGGCTCCGGCTGATCAACCATAGCGACCGCATGATGGATGAAATCATCTTCATCGATGATGCTCCGTGGCCTGCGGGTGCCGATGGATCAGGGTTCACCCTCGCGAAGTCACAACCTTATAAGTCCAGTGGCCCATCCGCCCACTGGACGGTCAGCGCCCAGCAGGGTGGCACGCCGAGCGCTCCGAATTTTCGTGACACAGGATCTCCGCCCCCCGTGACCACCGTGCCTGTCTTTGGTCTTGATCAGGCTTGGCGGTATAATGAGAGTGGACCAGCATTCGACGCCGCGTGGGCCACTGCCGCCCATGCCGTCGGTGGCTCGGGCTCTGACCGGTGGGCGGTTGGTCCCGGTGCGCTGGCTTACGAAGTCTCGGCCACTGTTCCGATCGGTACTGTACTCGTGTTTCCAGGCACAAATCCTGTTTATGTGATGACCTATTACTTCGAGACCGAGTTCAACGTCACCGCGGAGCAGATGGCGAGTCTTTCCCTACTCAAGATCAGGACCGCGCTTGACGACGGCGCGGTCATTTATCTCAATGGTGTGGAGGCTACCCGCATTAACATGCCTGACGGCCTTATCACCTCAGCGACTCCGGCCACTGCGAACGTGGAAGCGGGGACGGTCCTCTCAGCCTCTGTGCCGTTGCCGACTACGGCGCTCGTCGTGGGGAGTAATCGTCTTTCCGTGGAAGTCCACCAGTCTGCTGTCGGCAACAGCGATGTCGTCTGGGGCGCGCAACTCGACATGGATGTTCGCGGCCTCGTATCGGGTGCGGTGCCGGAGCTTCGTTTCAACGAAATACCCGCCAGCACCGAGAACGCGTGGTGGGTGGAGATTGCCAATACCGGAAGTCGTACCGTTGATCTGACCGGCGCCGTCGTCAGCATCGAGAGCGATCGGACACGTGAGTATGTGATTCCTTCCGGCAGCTTAGCGGCTGGAGGGCTTCTCGTGATGACTGAATCCGTGCTTGGCTTCCGGCCCGTCGAGGGTGAAAAAGTCTTTCTCTACACCGCCGGTAAAACCGCCCTCATGGATGCTCGCCAGCAGACCGGACGCCTGCGTGGTCACGCCGCCAGCCGCGGCAGCGAATGGGCCTATCCTTCCAAGCCCACACCAGGCACAGCAAATGATTTTATTTTCAACGATAGCATCGTCATCAGCGAAATTCAGTATAACCCGCCGTCGCTGCTTCCGACGGCCACTTTGCCGCGGCGCAACTCCGACAATCAATGGTTGGAGCTGACTAACCGCAGCGCCACTCCCGTCAGTCTTACCGGTTGGCAGCTGGCGGAGGGCGTCACTTTCACCTTCGGACCAGACACCGTGCTCGCCCCCGGCGAACGCGCCTGCGTGGTGCGCGATGCTCTGCTTTTTTCGGCAGCGTATCCGGCCGCGCGTGTCCTCGGTATCTGGGACGGCTCGCTTTCCCGCTCCACTGAAGAAATCGTCCTGCGCGACGACCAACGGAATTCGGTGGACGTCGTCCGCTATTACGACGGCGGCCAGTGGCCGCGTTTTGGGGACGGAGGCGGGGCCAGCATCGAGCTTCGCGACCTCGACGCCGACAACAATGCTGGTAGTTCGTGGGTCGCCAGCGACGAAACCAATCGCACCGCGTGGAAAACGTACTCCTACCGCGCCACCGCTGCCGCTAGCAATGGAGGCCCGGACGGTACGTGGAGGGAATTTAACATGGGCCTGCTCAGCGCGGGCGAAATATGGATCGACGACCTTCAAGTGATTGAGCAGCCGTCTGCTGCAGCGACACCGAAGATTGCCGATTCCGCCTTCGACAATGCGGCGGCGTGGCGCCGCACTGGTAATCACCGATCCAGCGAAGTCATTCCTGAACCCGGTAATCCCGGCAACAACATCCTCCGCCTCGTCGCCGGCGGTCCGACCGAACACATCCACAATCACATCGCGACGACGCTGAGTTCTACCGTGGTCAACGGTCGCGAGTACGAGATCCGCTTCCGGGCGCGCTGGGTGACCGGCTCCCACCAGCTCCACACTCGTCTCTACTTCAACCGGGTCGCTCGGGTGAATGTCCTCGATCGGGTCGTCAACCCCGGCACACCAGGAGTCGTGAACTCCCGCGCGGAAGCGAACGCTGGCCCGACGTTCAGCCACCTCAAACACTCGCCCGCGGTACCCTCCGCCGGGGTCGAAACCACCATTTCCTGTGCGGCCGGCGATTCCGACACTGTTTCCGAGATGACGCTCTATTACTCGGTAAATGGTGCGGCCTTTGCTAGTGCGGTCATGGCCTCCTCCGGCGATGGGAAGTTTATTGGCACTATCCCCGGCCAACCAGCTGGGGCGGTCGTGCAGTTCTATGTCCGCGGCATCGATGGCACCGGGGTTCATGCTTTCCACCCGGCGGATGGCCCCGATTCCCGCGCGCTTTACAAGGTGAATGACAACCAAGCAGCCACCAACGGATGGCACAACTTTCGCGTCATCACGACCAATGCCGACCGCACTTGGATGCATACGAACTACAACACCATGAGTAATGACCTCATCGGCTGCACTGTGATAGACCGTGAAAACGACATCTACTACGGGGTGGGCGTTCATCTGAAAAGCAGTGAGCGCGGACGCAATCAACTCACGCGGGTCGGCTACAACCTGACCTTTCCCAGCGACGGCCTATTCCGCGGCGTCCATGATTCGTTGAACCTCGACCGCTCGGAAGGGCAAGCTCCTGGGCAACGCGAACTTCTCTTTGATGTGATGATCTCGAATGCTGGCGGTCCCATCAGCCGATACAACGATTTCATCAAACTTTTGGCCCCGAACAATTCGCTGACCGGTGGCGCCATCATGCAGATGGCGCGCTACGAGGACTTATTCCTCGAAGAACAGTTCGAGGATGGCGAGGAAGGACATCTCTACGAATACGAACTCGTGTATTACCCTACCAGCGCTGACTCGAAGCAAAACAAGCTATACTATCCATCACCCGACGGCGTCATCGGGCTTCCATTTTCCGGCCAAGGTAACGACCCTGAACGCTACCGCTGGCATTTCATGAACAAAAACCACCGCGAGGCCGACAACTTCATTCCGTTGATGAACTACGCGAAGATGTTCAGTAAGTCCGGCGCGGCTTTTGAAGCGGATGTGAAAAACCTCATCGATCTTGACGGCTGGTTTCGCGGTCTTAGTTGCGCCGTACTTTCAGGGGCCACTGACAATTTCGCCGGTGACGGCTCACAGCACAATGCTTGGTTTTATGCCCGCCCGGACGGTCGGGTTATTTTTCTGCCGCACGACATGGATAACGGCTACACTTCTGGACTAACCATT